>JALZVN010000066.1 GCA_023299965.1 Saprospiraceae bacterium
CCTAAAGAATAAGGGTAAAGCCAAAGTAGTCCATGGTCACGTTCCAGTGGTAGATTCTGTTTGGTGCAACAATGTTTTGGACATTGATACAGGTTGTGTTTACGGTGGTCGCCTGACTGCCTTGAGATATCCTGAGCTGGAGCTAGTTGATGTGCCTGCACTGGATACCTATTCTATGCCTAAGAGTGGGAAGAATCCATTTAGGGAGTAAAGGGGATATTGTAGTGTGTTGGCAAATCATTTAATAGAGGTGCCCTTTAGTAAGAAATAAAAAAAAGACACTCACATTTATATAATTAAACATTGTCAAACTGTATCCTTTTAGTTTTATAGAGTTATAATATTAATGCGATACACTAACTCAAAATAAAACAATGAGAGAAACTATACTGTCTGCCATACTTTTTTCAATTAGTCTTTGCGCTATTAATGCACAAGACAATACATACAGAAGTCTAATAAGTCAAGCTGAAGTAGCCATTCTGGAGGTTGATTATCAATCTGCCTTGGCCTTGTATAAGAGTGGATTTAATAAATTTGATAAACCATTCGCAAAGGATTTAGATAATGCTTTACTCTGTGCTGTTGAGGTAGGTGATTTTGAAAGTTGTAACTCCTTTGTTAAAAGGCTTATTAGTCTGGGTTGTGATTTGAATTATTTCTTCAAAAGGAAATCTTTAGGTACTTATCGTCAATCTATAGAATGGTGGGATTTTCTGAAGGAGTATCCAACCTTGCGTAGTGACTACATGTCAAATCATAATCATGTCTTAAGGGCTAAAGTGGAGTCATGGTTAGGTACAGACCAATTTTGGCGAGTTAAAGATCCTAGTTATAATATACACGAAGATATCACTTTTAAGGAAGACGATATCATAATAAAGGAGTGGCAAGAATTGACTAAAGAGAATACTCTTTCAGAATATGAAATAGGTGTATTTATCGAAAACGATACCTTAATTGTTGAATCTCCTATCTGGTATGTTCTGTTACATAATTATACTTCCTCAGAAGCTTATAGGGTCGGCGTAGATGTGACTACTGAATTAGAAAAACTAGTTAGCCAAAATGCATTTTCAATAGATGAATTTGCTTATTTAAATGATCGATCTGGTGCATATCGAATAGAGAAAGGGTTTGGTAGGGAAGCGCTTATTTGGTCATTTAATGGAGTCTATTACAAAGAAAAAAGATCTAATGAAGAAACACTTGCTATAAATACATTGCGTAAGAAATACGATTTAGACTCATTATCCTTGGCGCGGAAAAAGGCGCTTTTTCAGTTAACTAAGGATGGTAGATTTCATTTCTTTCAAGGAGTTCTGGTTACCTCCGCAGGTCTACCTCAAGGTATGATTGATAAGTTTTATGAGCGGATTGAATGAAGAAAATATATTGTTTATGTTATAATCGCGACTCACCGCAGGTGACAAAGCGCGGCAAACGGAGTGCGCTAGAGACTAGGGGGTGAAGTGGTACCGACCTTTTCGTCGGTAGGAACGGAAGACCCGACAGCATACAAAAAAGCCATCCACTTTTTCAGTGGATGGCTTTTTTGTATCGGTGGAGTCCCCAATACAATCGTACTTAATAAGTGACCTAAGGGATTTTATATCGAACTCCAGTATAGATGTTTCTACCAAAAATAGGGCCCCATATTAAAGAACTATCAAAGAACTCTGAGCTAGGATTGTCTGCCGATAGGATAGGATTTTCTTGTGTGAAATTAAGCAAGTTTTCTACACCCAGGTACAATTCAACTGACTTCCACTTTTTAGTAATCTGTGCGTTGACTACAAAATAATCTGGAGAGTATTCATCCAGTTGAAATTCCTCAGGATTGCTTCCTGTGAATGGAATTCGTCTCTTACCTTGCCAATTGATGGTCGCATCGAATGCCCACTTGTGCTCAATCTCATATGCTAGATTGACAAATGCTCTTTGGATAGAAGAAAGCGGCTTGCGCAATCTACCGTCTAGGAAGTCAGTCTGAACATCGTTGTATCTGTATGCGAGGCGCACGTCAAGAAAGGGTATAATCTCAGCGTCAATTTGTGCTTGGACACTATGAGAAAAAGACTTGCCCGCAAGATTGTAAATGCTCACAGACTGAACGTCATTGTCATAATCTACAACCACTTGATCTTGGAAAAGAGTATAATAGTAGTCTAGTCCGAACACCACTTCCTTAGCACCTATGCGAGTCGCTTTGCTGAGATTAGCGCCAAAGTTCCAGCCAATCTCAGGTTTGAATCCATAAGGATATCCCTCAGGGGCTTCGAAGCTCAATCTAATCTGACGGTTGCTGGCGAAGATGCCGATGTTCTCTGCAAATATGGTAGCTGTTCGTAGCGAACGTCCAGCTGCTAATCTCAACACGGTATCATCATTTGGTGCAAACCGTAGATTGGCGCGTGGAGTAATAAAGACGCCGTAGCTATTATGTAGATCTTGTCTAAGTCCTAAGACTGCTGTGAATTTTTCGCTAGGTTGGAAAGTGTACTCTCCAAAAATACCGGAAGATACTTCGCGTCTCTCAAAGGGAGTACGCCCGACAATTTCGTCAAACTTGTCATAAACAAAACTGTAGCCGACTCGGTATTTATGTTTGGTAGAACCCAATACATTTTGATATAAGTAGTTGGCGTAAAAGCTCTCTTGCTTTGCATCATAGATCTTGAAAAGGCTCGAATTGCTCGCGGCAGTAGGTATTCCAAATTGGGATTGCTGGTTATGAACGGTCCCTGATAGTTGAAGTCCCATACTAGCGAGTGGATTGTCTAAAAATACTTTTCCAAGTTTGACCCAACCTTCAACTCTTTTATTGTCAATAGAAGCGCCCCAAACGTCATTGTCTAATTCTAGTGAAAGGGCGTCTGCTCCTAACTGACCACTTACTCTATTAGAGATGGTTCCTTTAATGCCTGCTTGAAAACGGAATCCATCATCTCCGATATATTTCCAACGATGTAAAGCGATAAAATTCTCCGACAAAGGATTATCCAAAAAACCATCTTCGTTTCTATCGTTCTCAAAAAAGTTTTTCTTAGCATGCAAGAGGGTAGCGGCGTACCACTTATCATTAATATCATGGCGTATGTTGACATTTGCCTCTAGTCGTCCTCCTTCATTTGCGTAGACATTGAGATAAAGTTTTTCCATATTGCTGCAAGGTTTTTTGAGCTCAATATTGATTTGACCTGCCAGACTTTCATATCCGTTGGCGACAGATCCTGTGCCCAAGTTGAGCTGGATGCCTTCTAACCAAGTACCTGGCGTGAACTCAAAACCATATAGAGAAGCAAGACCTCGTATATAAGGCATGTTCTCTCGTGTCACTTGTATGTTGGGACCTTCAAGACCAAGCAATTGAATTTTTCGTGTACCTGTGACGGCGTCTGTAAAGGATACATCCACAGATGGATTAGTTTCAAAACTCTCCGCTATGTTACAGCATGCCGCTTTTAAAAATTCTTTTTCGCCGATGTTCTGGACTTTGATAGGATTGAGATAAGAAATTTCTGTCGTCTTTTTGCGATGCACAACTTCTACAGTGTTTAGTGTGAGTGCGTCGGTAAGGACTATGGATACCATACTTTCATTTTGCATAGAGATGGTATCATTCTGGTATCCAACGTAGCTGATCTCGAGATTTTCAGTACTATCTATTCTATCCAACTGAAACTGACCGTCAACATCCGTGGTGGTTCCAGTATTTTGATCTAACCATTTGACTGTCGCTCCTATAAGTGGAATACGATTGCCGTTGGGGTCGCGTTCATAAATCATGCCCGTGACTGATTGTCCAGGAGTTCGTACATTTTTAAATAGGCTAGGTGTGGTCTGCTCGTTATGCATACTGCCATCACTATGGTCGTTCCCTTCATGATTATTTTGTGCAGCTCCTAAAACGGGCACTCCAGCGTAGTGGCAACAGCCAGGAAGATTGGCATAAGCTTCTTCATTTGCTTTTACTTTATTGGTACTATGACCTGCCTTGGCTAAATTTTGATGAAGTTGATCTTTATCAAAAGACTCTTTGTGAACTTCAACATGCAGTATTTGCCGTTCCAAATCATACGCTGCTTTCATGACACCATCAGTCATGATGGCACGAGCCTGTATTCTATCCGAACACATTCCACATGCTCCTTTGACGTGGATCTGGACTTTTTTATTCTTTGGAGGCGTACTCTGCGCGGATATTGAAATTGCACACAGTGAGATCCATAGAAGTAATATGAAATTATTACGTTTCATTACGATATGTTAGTCTGGCATATAATAAAGTATGCCTAGAATTTTTAAAAAAAATATAGGGTAAAATGGCTAGAGGATTTCTACCTCATGGGGTAGGGTGCTAGCCTAATTGGGGTGGCTGCCAGATAAGGTTGTAAAAACCTAGGCGATACGCAGTGCCAGGAGATAAAGGCGTAGTCTTGATATGTGTAATTTCAGCCTTGTCTTGGATTTTGACTTCCTCTTTTATGAGGAAAGTATGCATACAACAAGAGCAGTCACACTGACCATTGCATGGCGAATCTTCTTCCCCCTCATGAGCATCTTGAGTCAGATCAATTAGGTCTTCATCCTCACAGCCATCCAGCTTCACCTCTACGTGTGAGCAACAATTGCTAGTCAGCGCATACCCCATATTTGGGAAGGCAACAAACAAAGCTAATATGATGGCTACTAATCTCATTTATTAAGTTATATCCTAATACCTACAAATATAATGCAAATCTATATCGATTGCTGAACTTGTCGTATAAATTAGACGCATAAGTCCCTTGTTTTGGTGCATTTTCCTTCTTTTTTACGATTTTTAGACTTGATTTGGGCGCTAAATGACAAATAGATGTCCCATATTTTATTTTCCTTCAACAGTCGGGACGAAAGGGTTTTCCTTCTTTATAGTCAATAAATAGAATAAACCAAGGGTAGATACTCCGGCTATTACCCAAAAGCTGAGGGTAAAGTTTTCTACATTGTTTTGATATACCGCCGCACTGATCAAGGCACCCAATCCGATACCAGCCTCTAAGGCAATATAGACTGTAGCTAGCACACGACCTAGATATTTTGGATCTGCTCTGTCAATAGCCCACGCAAACATGGCAGGACTAGAAATACCAAAAGAGAAACCCAGAATACCTGCTGCAAAGAAAAGCCAGGTTTGACTATCGGAGTAGCCAAAAAAGACCAAAGAACAGACCACGCAAAAAAGCGCCACTTTGAGGACAGGCAGCCTACCATAGATGTCGGATACTCGACCTGCCACTAATCTAGATGCAATCGAAGATGCGGTGATGATTCCTAGATACATTCCCTTATTTTCAATCCCCAAGTGTACACATTGATTTGGGACTATAGTTAAAATGGCACCAAAGCCAAAATATAGACTGAATGTGATGATGCCCGGTCGTATGCCTACAGGGTGAAATATTTCTTCTTTTTTTAATACCAATAATTTGCTAGAAAAGGCCTGTTTGTTGGCCAAGGTTTCCTTCAACCCTAAGAGTAACAAGACCGATATAACAGCTAAAAATGAAGATGCAAAAAACATGATATCTATAGAGTAGTTATTTACTAGAAAGCTACCGAATGGCGGTGCTCCAGAAGTACCCGTATTTAATGATACGCCAAGTATGCCCATCGCTTCTCCACGTCTGTGCGCTGGAACAATATCGGCTACATAGGCAGTGGAGGCGGTAGGTTTAAATCCAGTAGAAAATCCATGAATTAGTCTCAAAAAAAGAAAACCAGCGATACTGGAAATGAATGGGTAAAGCAAACTACAGAATATACAAACTACCGTCCCTATAAGCATCACTGGGATCCTGCCGATGGTATCGGTTAGTTTGCCACTGAAAGGCCTACTGATCCCTGCGGTCAAGGTGAAAAGTGCAATGATAAGCCCCACATATTCTTCTCCTCCTAAGCTTTTTAGATGGCCTGGTAGCTCCGGTAGCATCATGCTGAAAGAGGCTCCAAATAGAACATGGCTTAGGCATAATACTATAAATGCTCTTGTATATAACGCTTTCTGCTGTGTGCCCGGGTCTGCTTTCATATGATGACGCAAAGATGGGTTAAATAAAATTGAAAGATAGAGTGATAAGGGGGTTAATCGTTTTTCGTTTGCACATATTTTTACGCCTAATTTTGAGAAAAAATTATTTGCAATTCCGTTATTTGCGTTTAATTTTACGCGAATTAAATTCAATCAACCAATACTATATAATCATGTCAAAAGTACTTATAATCGGAGCAGGAGGAGTAGCAAGAGTGACTGCCTTCAAAATGGCAGCTCAAAAGCGCGTGTTCAAAGAAATAATGATCGCAAGCCGCACCAAATCAAAATGTGTAGCCATCGCGAAAGACATTGCTAAGAAGTATAAGCGAGATGATATCCAATGCAAAAAGATAGACGCAGAGAATGTGCCTGCCCTCGTGCGGTTGATAAAGTCTTTCAAACCAGACGTAGTAGTACACTTAGCCCTGCCATACCAGGATTTGACTATCATGGAGGCTTGCCTCAAGACGAAGACACCTTATCTAGATACAGCCAACTATGAACCAAAGGACGAAGCGAAATTTGAATACAGCTGGCAGTGGGCATATCACGATAGATTCAAAGAAGCTGGAATCATGGCTGTATTGGGCTGTGGATTTGATCCAGGTGTGACAGGTGTTTTTACTAAGCACGCCGTCAAGCATCATTTTGACGAGATTCACTATTTGGATATTGTGGACTGTAATGGGGGAGACCACGGAAAGGCATTCGCAACCAACTTCAATCCTGAAATCAATATCCGTGAAATAACTCAAAATGGACGCTACTACAAAAATGGAAAATGGATAGAAACAGCTCCATTTGAAATCAAGAAAAAATTGACCTATCCCAATATTGGCAAGCGAGATTCCTACTTGCTCTACCATGAAGAGTTGGAATCTCTAGTTAAACACTTTCCGACCATCAAGCAAGCTCGTTTTTGGATGACCTTTGGACAAGAATACCTTACCCATTTGAGAGTGATAGAAAATATCGGTATGGCGCGTATCGACACCATCAAGTACAAAGGGATCGATATAGTACCACTTCAGTTTCTTAAGGAGGTTTTGCCTAATCCTGGTGATCTGGGCGAGAACTATTCCGGAGAGACTTCCATTGGATGCCGCATCAAGGGGGTTAAGGACGGAAAGAAGAAAACTTACTACGTCTGGAACAACTGTTCTCACCAAGCTGCGTATGATGAAACAGGGGCACAAGGAGTATCGTATACTACGGGTGTACCTGCCATGATTGGCACCAAGATGATCTTGCAAAGTAAGTGGAAAGGACAGGGCGTCTTCAACGTAGAAGAATTCAATCCGGATCCATTCATGAAAGAGCTCAATAAGCATGGGCTCACATGGCACGAAAAAGTAAATGCGAAATTAGAATTATAAATGTTCGATAAACTCGATTTTTCCAGCGTACCTCCACTATGTTTTATTCAAGACGAAGATGCCTTGATGAAGAATCTAGAACTGATTGAAGAGCTGCGAAAAAACGCGGACATTAAAATTATCCTTGCACTAAAAGCGTACGCCAATTGGCATTACTTTCCTTTAATCAAAAAGTATTTGGATGGAGCAACTGCAAGCTCCGTTTTTGAAGCGCAGTTGATATATGAAGAAATGAAGTGTCGAGCGCATTCGTATTCGCCAGCTTACTTAGAGGAAAGTATTGACAAGGTATTATACTACAGCGATTACCTTACTTTCAATTCTTTGTCTCAATACGAAAAGTATAAAGACAAGATTAACGATAAGGTTTCTTTCGGTCTTCGTATTAATCCAGAGTTTTCTCCTGTCGAAACGGATCTATATAATCCAGCATTCCCCGGCAGTCGCTTAGGTATCACTTCGGAGCATTTGAAAAAACTTCCTGTAGGTATAGAAGGTTTACATTTTCATGTGCTTTGTGAATCTAGCGCGCGGGATTTTGTGCAGGTTGTGAAGGCAGTTGAGGAGCACTTTCATGATTTACTTTTTGACCTCAAGTGGCTCAATGTAGGGGGAGGGCATCTACTCACTGGAGAGAATTACGATTTGACCAAACTCATTTTCCAGTGCAAAAAGATAAAAGCCAAATATGACGTGCAGGTCATTATGGAGCCTGGCTCTGCTATTTTATGGAACACGGGTGTACTAGTCACGAGGGTAGAAGACATCGTTTCAGCCAATGGTATCCAAACTCTTATTTTGAATACTTCTTTTACTTCTCATATGCCCGATACCCTTGAGATGCCGTATCGACCTGAGATTCATGGCGCGAACAAAGATGGCACAGGCAAATTCCAATATCGCATCGGTGGCGTATCTTGTCTTGCTGGAGATTTTCTAGAATCCTATGGTTTTGAAGAGGAGCTTGAGGTTGGTGATCGCATCGTGTTTAAAGATATGATGCACTACACTACTGTCAAGACCAATATGTTCAACGGTGTCTGCCATCCAGAAATGGGTGCTTGGTCCGAAGAAAAAGGCTACCGCACTTTACGCAAATTTACGTACTCAGATTATAAGAAAAGAATGGGCTAGACTTGGCGGAGACGAGCAATTATGAGTTATGAACTTGGGAAGTGTTCATCATTTTTCGATTGAGCAAAGCATTTATAATTTGTCATTTATACTTTATAATTCTCATTGGGGACCATCCTAGTCTTTCGCAAAAAGGCTGCATCCTAGGACCGCGCTATCCATCACTTCGCTTCGCTACGGTCTCGATAAAAAAATCGAGACTACTCCTTACAGTCGTATGATTCCTATCCCTTGTTCGAAAAAAAAAGGACTGCAAAGAAAGTGATAGTTCCAATATATATAGCTTTTATAAAAATTCAAATAGGCAACGAAAATGATGCGTTACGTATATCGCCGGTTAGAATTTTTTAGCTATAAATTAGATTTTTTTCTATTCCATTACCGTGACATTTCCTTTTAGAATTTCTGTATTACCAGTTCTGAATTCTACCTCTATTACGTAGATGAATACACCAGGATTAAAGGACTCATCTCTAAACTCACCTTTCCATCCCACATTTGGATCGTTTGGCTGAATATTTTCTCTAAGGAAAACTTGAGTGCCCCATCTATCAAAGATGGAAAATGAAATAATATTAGTGACGGCGCGATCTCTAGCGTAGAGAAAGAACTCATCATTGATGCCATCTAAGTTGTATGGAGAAAAAGCATCTGGAACATATACATCTAAGTTCCTATCTATTCTTAGTTGAATAGATTCACTAGTAGCACATCCACTATTGAGTATGATTTCCAATTCGTAATTAATATCACCAGCAGTTGTCAATACTGTAGGATTCAAACATTCATCACATGAGAGTCCAGCACTAGGTGTCCATTGGATAGCTTGAATATCATTTAAATCTATGTTGTTGAGATTGGCATTTAGGGTCGCACTGTCTCCAAGTAGCAACTCTATTTCTGCCGGTAAATCTATACTTATGGCAGGTGCTGCATCGATTGTTATATCTTGTACTAAAGGGCAGCCATTGTTATCCAAAATCGCAACCTGATAATCACCCGCTTGTAAAGCTTCAAATTGAGAGACATCTGAGAAAGAGACTCCGCCATCAATAGAGTAGGTGAAAGGACCTTCTCCTCCCATTACGTCTATGATATTGATAACTCCAAAATCATCTTCACACTGTGGATTCAAACGATCTACAATTAACTCAAAAGGAATATTAGTATTTTCACTTATAATCACTTCGTCTGTAGTGATACAGCCATTTTCTTCATTGGTCACCGTCAAAATATATCTGCCCGCTGCCTCGGCAGTAGGAGTCAAGGTGTTTCCTCCTTTGGAAATATTTCCAGTCCCAGCATCCCAAACGATATTTTAATTCGGATTTCCATCACTTGTTCCTTGGATTTGAAATTCTGGAATATTGCATTGCAGTTCGAAGTCAGAACCTGCATCAATCATTGGCTCTTCAATATTTTGAGTTACGCTGACGATATCCATACTACTGCATCCATTGTCAAGATCAGAAATGAGTACTGCGTATTCACCAGGTTGTGTCACTACCAGTTCATTCGTATTCTGATTTGGAATTGTATTTCCATTAAAGGTCCAAACAATGTCTATGTTTCCTCCATTGTCAGAAAGGCTTAAGGTAGTCTCTAATATATCGCAATTCAATTCTAGAGGCTCATTCAGTGAGGCAAGAGGTACGGTATCGTCCTGATTAATATTTACTGCTGACATGTTAGCGCATCCGTTGCTTAGATCTGTTACTAATAGCAGATAAGTACCTTGTACATTAACAATTGGAGTAAGGGTGTTTTCGCCACTTAAAATATTTCCATTACTAGTTTGCCATACAAAATCCACTTCATCTTCATTCAGGCCATCTATAGATCCCGTCAACATAACAGTAGGATTCTTGCACGTGATAAATCCAGCATTATTAGAAGTGATCGTTACTACTGGTTCGGTACAGACCACCCACATAGTTTACACTTATAAAGGCACATAGTTTACACTTGATTAGAGCTCAAATTTTTGTTATTTCTGGAAAAAATGAGCTGGAAA
>JALZVN010000067.1 GCA_023299965.1 Saprospiraceae bacterium
GCGCTATTTCGCCCTCTTCTGATGCTTTACCTTCTTCAGATTCATTTCGCTCAAGCCAAAAATTATTGGTACCAGGTCTATCAATCATTGTTACCTTCTCCATATTCAATAGCTCTAGCAAGCCCAAGAATGTAATCACAGCGTGCATCCTATCTTTACAAGCACCAAAGACTTCAGAAAACTCTTTGCGCTCTCCTAGGCGGAGCATATTGATAATAAAGATTTGCTGATTGCGTATAGTGTAGGCATAAGTATATACCTTATGGATAGTCTTATTTTTGCTCTCCTCCATGCGCTGCATAACACGCTCAAAGGTTTTCATCAACTTAAATAAAGTCACAGACTCCAACTCCATATCTACTAAGGCCGTCTCCGCAATTTTTCTAAGTTCATTATTTACATTCCCCCTTTGCTCTCTTTCACCCCTAGTCTGCTCCATTCCTCTAAACTGATTGAGCACACTCTTATAGCGTTTATACTCCAGCAAGCGGTTGACCAGTTCATCTCTAGGATCTATTTCATTGCCCTCTTCATCGATTTCTTTTCTTGGCAACAGCAGTTTAGCCTTGATACGCATCAGCGTAGCGGCTACCAAAATAAACTCCGAGGCAAGATCTATATTCATTTCTTCTGCCTGACGGATATACTCCAAGAATTCTTTCGTGATTTTAGAGATCGGAATGTCATGAATATCTAGCTCATCTCTCTCTATAAAGAATAGGAGCAGATCAAAAGGCCCTTCAAATTGAGGCAACACTATATTATAAGTACTCTGCATATCTATTCTTTAAAATTTATTTGCCGAACGGAAGGGAAATAGGAGATTAAATACATTCATTTTGCTCCATTTCAAGGCAAAAACGCAAACAATGCAGAGCATTCATGAGTATTTTTAGCGATGATCGTGAGTAAAAGAAATAGCAGAAAGAACCCATACTATTTTCCGTTTAGTATATTCACACTGCAAAAGTACTAAAATACTCATATTCACTTGAAAAAGACCTTATATTTAATTCCCACTCCTCTTCATGAGGATACCCTGAGCAGCCTTCCAGCCCATACTATAGAGGTGATTCACAGCCTAGATGTGTTCATAGTTGAGCGCGCTAAGACCTGTAGGAGATTCATCAGCAAGACCAAACCTCCTAAAGCCATCCACGATATGATTTTTGTTGAGCTGGACAAGCATGAGCCTGAAGCCAACTACCCTATTATCAAGGACTTATTTGCAGAGCATGATCGCGTAGGCTTCATGTCTGAAGCAGGTTGTCCAGGTGTAGCAGACCCAGGTAGCGAATTCGTATGGCAAGCACACAATATGGGTATCACAGTGGTACCATTGACTGGTCCATCGAGTATACTACTAGCCTTGATGGCCTCAGGTCTCAATGGTCAAAACTTTCATTTTCATGGCTACTTATCTCCCAAGAAAGATCAGCTCAAGAAAGATCTCCAGCGTCTGGAGAAAACATCAAGACCTAGATCTTGTACTCAAATATTCATAGAGACACCATACCGAAACAAAGCCATGATAGAGTCTCTTCTCCACACGCTCAACCCAGATACCAAGCTCTGCCTGGCCGCCAATATTACTGCCCCAGAAGCCTATATCCAGAGCCACACGGTCAGACAATGGAAAAAGACAAGCATTCCTGACCTCCATAAGATTCCATGCATTTTTCTCTTATTAGGAGCGTAATCATATAACTTGTTGGATTTGGGGCCATACCAAGCATAAAAAAGGGGATGTCTGATAGACATCCCCTTTTTTATGCTTGGTACCGGGTCATTCGCAGCTTGGTCCTGCGCCAGCCACCCCACCATCCTGATTGGCTTGGACTGCTTCCGTTGGTCGCACTGCTACTACCCCTTGTCCAATTTCCTTATTTAGGATACCTCTATTAAGTCCATTCATTGGCTAAAATGAAATTCTTCCAGAGTTTCTGCAAATTTAATCTTTGACATACTTCGTTATTTTTCAGCCGTTTAGCTAAGGATAAATCCCCTCAGTCTAGCCTTACCGACCTGAAGTCGGTACAGGTAGTCTGTCAAATTTAAATTTGATTTTAGCCTAAGTCAGAGATAAATAGAGGTAGCCATTAGATATTTATCCTTCTACTAATTTTCTTCCTGCATCGGTAAACACCTCTAAATCTGCTAAAAGCAATTTTGCCTGAGCAGACATATTCTTGAGCGCCGTCACATTTTGCTCTAGTTTCTGACGTATACTGCTCGCTACTAAGACCATGTGAAAATCATTTCCGTCCTCCAAGACAGTTGTTACTTTTTTGATGGCTTTATCTGCCTCATCGTAAGTAGCTTTCCACTTTACTTCTAGTTCTTTATTCGCATCCAACTCCGATTTCCTTAGATCCGCGTTATTGATAGAACTACTCAAGGTATTAAGCTCTTCAAAATAGGCATTAGAACTCTTCCCTATACTATCAAAATCTTTCTTCAGCTTATCATATCGGTTCATTATAGAACGCCATTCTTTTTCAAAGTCCTTTGATACTTGCGGTATATCAGGAGTCTCAGTCATTAAAGATTCTCCAGCTTCCTCTAGACTTTCTACCAAATTCGCACTTAGCTTCATTCTGTTCTTATCAAATGAATCCAAATTCGACTTCAAAATATCTCCGTGCTTTAGAGCTGCACGTGTAGTCCGATCTTTACATGACGTAAATATCATCAATCCGACCATGCAAACCATCAATAGGCTAATGTGCTTTTTCATTTTATTTGTTTTTATTTCTTATCAAATTGTAGATAATCGGCTATCAACTATCTAATTGTAAACATTATATCTTAGGACAAATATCTAACTATTTCTTAGACAATCGACTAATCTATAATAGATTATCATATACAAAAATGAAAAGATGTTATATATCTATCGTTTTTCTTAAAATAAAGGTTAGCTAGGCATTATTTATGCTAGTTTTCCGTTATAAACACGCTGCGCTTGGCTTGAAAACATGATATTAAGCGTACATTTGCCCATTATAAAGTTCAAATAACTAAGAAATAATAGCTTTCCCGTGAAATATTCATTTTTTCTTTTACTCCTTACCGCATTAATACTTACCGATATGCAAGCCCAAAAAGGATGGGAAGCAGGTGCTTGGCTAGGTACTTCCCAATATTTTGGAGATCTGAATACAGACAACGAGATCAATGCCTTAGGAGCTGCAGGAGGAGCATTTGGAAGATACAACTTCAATAATCGCCTAGCCCTCAAAATGGGCTTAAATGGAGCGTCAATTTCTGGAAGTGACACTAATTCTGAAAACAATTTTGAAAAACAAAGAAATCTAAACTTTGAGTCTATAATCGTAGATGCAGCGACACAATTTGAATTCAACTTCTTGCCTTACGATCATGGAAGTAAGAAGAATTGGTTTTCACCATACTTATTTGCAGGTTTCAATGTTTTCTACTACAACCCAACTACTGAGCTAGATGGTGTGGTACATGAGCTCAGACCATTAGGCACAGAAGGACAATTTATAGCAGAAGAGTACACCACTCTTGATGCGGGGCTTGTTTACGGAGCAGGAATAAAGTTCTCTTTAAATTATCTTTGGAGTGTTGAAGTAGAGTTAAGCTCTAGAAGATTATTCACTGACTATCTAGATGATGTAAGCACTGAGTATCCAGAGTATGACGATTTAGAAAATCTAAGAGGTGAAATCGCTGTAGCCCTAGCAGATAGATCTGGAGAGATACTAGATAATCCTATCGGTGAGACAGGACGTCAAAGAGGCAATAGTACAAACAACGATTTTTACGCAATGATTGGTGTAAGTATCGTTTATTACTTTGGGGATATTGATTGCCCAAATATTACGTACTAGTCCTAGCATTTATTACCAAACCTACATTCGTACCACTATCTTTTTCTAGTTCATTGCGTATATTTATATGACAATGATTACACAGACTGCATTTTCATTACGACCGAGATCCAGAGGGTTCCACTTGATTACAGACGAAGTGCTCGAACACCTCGGGATGCTTCCAGAAGTAGGCATTTTACACCTATTCATAAAGCATACCTCCGCCGGATTGACCATCAACGAAAATGCGGATCCATCCGTAAGAATAGACTTCGAAACAGTTTTCAACAAGCTGAGCCCAGAAGATGACCCCGACCTAACCCACACGTATGAAGGTCCAGACGATATGCCTGCCCACATCAAAGCTACGCTTGTAGGACACAGCGTACAAATCCCAATAAGTAGCAAAAGTCTCAACTTAGGCACCTGGCAAGGTGTTTACCTTTGTGAATTTAGAAATCATGGTGGTAGTCGCAAACTCATAGCCACTATTACACATTAAACCAAATGGATATAGTCTGGGAAGGATTTAAGTATGGATTACTACTTACCGTCATGGTGGGACCCATATTTTTTGCCATCATCCAGACTGGGGTTGAAGAAGGATTCAAGGCAGGTGCAACTGTTGGTTTTGGTATCTGGTGTAGTGATCTACTCTATATCTTATTTGTCTATTTCAGCGTAGCCTACGCGGCTGAGCTTTTACAAAATAGAACATTTACGCTAACTACTGGATTAGTTGGAGCCGCTATATTGGTGATTATTGGGATTGGTGTATATAAGAGTAAGGCTCCTACTTTTGAATATAAAGAAGAAACCCAAAGGCGATCTTCCTATTTCAATTTATTCACCCGTGGCTTCTTGATCAATACCATCAATCCATTTACTATCTTCTTCTGGTTTAGTGTGATGTCTACTATCATTGTGAATAATACCCTGAGCGGATATCAAGCATTCTTATTTTTTGGGACCATCATGGGGACCATCATCCTTACAGATTTGGTCAAAGCATTTTTAGCTAAAAAAATCAGTAAAAAGCTTACTCAAAAGCACATTGCTATGACTCGTAAAATAACTGGGATTCTCCTGGTCTTTTTTGGATTGGGGATATTGGTAAAGGTGTTGATATAAAAAAAGAGGCGTATCGAATTCAATCGATACGCCTCTTTTTTTATAGGTAAAACTATTCCTATTATACCATTTGTAGTATAAAATGGTATTAGTTATCCTGCTTAGCAAAAACCTTCTGCAATAAGTCTGTAGTTCTAGACCCGACATTTGTTCTAATGTCTGCTTCCTTCTTTTCTACCATACTAAACATTCCTTTCATAGCTTGTTTCGTTACATAGTCCTGAAGATCTGGATTTGCCTTCTGTATAAAAGGAATCTTATTGTATGCAGTTACTGCCTTTGTCCAGTAATCTGTAGCATTTACTCTATCCAATGACGTCTTAATTGTTGGTGAGAACGCAGCGTATAAAGGCTCTGTGGTAGTGCGCTGCAAGAAAGCAGTCGCTGCGTTTTTATTTCCCATCAATATATCCGCAGCATCTGTAATTGTCATCTGCTTGATAGCATTCACAAAAATCGGCTTCGCTGACTTAGCCGCATCTTCAGCTGCAGCATTCAATAGGCTAATCATCTTATCCTCTACTAGATTAAATCCAGGGACAACCTTTAACTTATCAGTCACTTGTCTTACCTCCGCTGGTAATAATATCTTATACGGGCTATTCAAAAAACCATTTACAGCAGAAAGCTTTTGAGCTCCATCTCCTACCCCGAATTCTAGGGCCTGCTTTAGACCGTTTCCAATATCAAGATTAGATAGTGTATCTGTTGTCAGGACAGTATCTAAAGCTCTTTGTACGGTTGCTGCATCGCATGCCATCAATGAAGCACACATTAGTAAGGCGAATAATTTCTTCATTTTTATAATTTTGTATTAGTATTAAATGAGAACAGTATCGTTTATTTAAATACCGTTCGACTACCCATCTCGAAGGGGGTTTCCAGTAGTTAACGCATATTCTATGCCTAATAAATGTTACTGGAATATTAAATTTTCAACAAGGTAGTCATTTTGTTTCCTATCAGCTCAATTCTTCATGTTCTAACAAACAGGATTCGCAAAGACAATCTTTATAGTCTTTCTTCATTTGCGCTGCCACAGATGGAGATATAGTATACCCTTGGCACCAACAAGAAGCATTGGCATGGCATAAAAATTCCTTTTGACAACGGCTACATTTCTTCTCCATATTGCTTTGATATACTTACTTGAGAGGCGTATACTGTACCCCCTAATGGTGGATTCAACTTCTCTAATACGATATGTACTCCTTCTATATTGGGATAATCTTCTTTCAGCTGGACTTCAATTTTGGAGACTACGTGTTCCAAAAGTTTAGCTGGTGTTGACATTATTTCCTTACAAGTATGATATATGCCTTCATAGTTGACCGTATCTTGAAGTTCATCATTATGACCGGCTTTTGCAAAATCAACCTGAACGGTCACATCCAAGTTGTAATGAGCACCCCAAATCCTCTCCTCTTCATAGTAGCCATGGAAAGCAAAGAACTTCATTCCTTTTAGTGCAATTGTATTCATAGCGCTGTACTTAAAACTTTTTAATTTTATCAGGATTGTTTTTTATAAAAGAATCCCAAGAGCCTCCTTTCATACCTGCCAAAGGGGAACTCGCCTGATAATAATGACAAACTGCTGCACCCAAGGCATCCGTTTCGTCTAACTTTTTGTCTGCCATGGAAACCTTCAATATACTAGCCAACATGGCAC
>JALZVN010000068.1 GCA_023299965.1 Saprospiraceae bacterium
ACGCCGCTATCCATCAACAATAACATATCCTTATCGTCTACGCCATGCTGCATCGCAAAGTATCCTTCTGATGCGTTGTATATTTCAAAATAGTTAATATCCTCTAAAGGAAAGAAACGCTTAAACTGTTCACGGTAAGGATCAAAGCTGACACCACCATGTGTATAGACTTGCAGATTTGGCCACACCTCTTGCATATGCTGTTTGCCTGTATAGTCCAAAATGTGCCTAAACAAAACGATCAACCAAGTCGGCACCCCACCTATCATAACCATGTCCTTTTCGTTGCTCAACATCTTAGTCATCATTTCGAGCTTCTCTTCAAAATCAGGATGTAAAGCCGTAGAAAAATCTGGTGTAAAAAAAGGTCTTGCTACCTGGGGCATATGTTGTATCATAATCGCAGACACATCGCCATAGTACGCTTTAGGATTACCTACGACTTGCTCTAATCCTCCCCCCATCAATAAAGTCTTGCACTCAAATTGTCTAGCATTAGGAAGTTGATTATAAATCATAGACATGGTGTCCCAGGTCCCCTTAATATGGCATTGCTGAAGATTTTGAGCGGTGACTGGAATAAACTTAGACTTTGCCGAAGTAGTCCCAGAAGACTTAGAAAACCACTTGGTCTCTCCATGCCACAGCACATCTCGCTCCCCCAGCATAGCTCTTTCGATGTAGGGCTTTAGAGAAGTGTAATCTTGTATAGCTACCTGATCAGAGAAGTCTTCTTGATTTCTAATTTGGCGATAATCATGCGCTTTCCCCCACTGTGTATCTCGAGCAGAGCGTATAAGATATTCAAACCATTTTTCTTGTATGGGTAAGGGGTTTTCACAGAACGCATGAATATGCTTATACCTTTGAGCCAGGTACCAACGCATCCCATGATTAATTATCTTTCTAAGGCTCATTCGAAGTGAGTTTCTACCACAAGGGTATCACTCTTCAAAGTTAGCATTGTTTTGATAGTATCTTACAATTCCAATTTTAAATATTTACCAGTATAGCTGTTTTTAACTTTCACTACTTCTTCTGGAGTACCCTTTGCTACGATCGTTCCGCCCCCTTTACCTCCTTCAGGACCAAGGTCAATAATGTGATCTGCCAACTTAACTACTTCTAAATTATGCTCTATCACGACAACTGTATTGCCTTTATCTACCAAGCTATTCACCACGTGCATCAGGTGCTTAATATCCTCAAAATGTAGACCCGTAGTAGGCTCATCTAGTATATAAAAGGTTTGTCCTGTATCTCGTTTGGATAGCTCTTCAGAAAGTTTCACTCTTTGTGCTTCTCCTCCTGATAAAGTAGTGGCTTGCTGACCCAATTGGATATAGCCCAATCCTACATCTTGCATGGTCTTCATCTTACGAAATATTTTTGGTACAGGACCAAAGAATTCTACGGCTTCATTTACGGTCATATTCAGCACATCACTAATAGATTTGCCTTTATACAAAATCTCCAAAGTCTCCCGGTTATATCTTCTTCCTTGACAAGTCTCACACTCTACTTCTACATCCGGAAGAAAGTTCATTTCTATGACACGTTTACCACCACCACCGCAAGTCTCACATCTTCCTCCCTTAACGTTGAAAGAAAACCTTCCCATCTTATACCCTCGAATCTTCGCCTCCGGCAAACCCGTAAATAGTTTTCTAATCTCCGTAAACACTCCTGTATAGGTAGCAGGGTTAGACCGAGGCGTCCGCCCTATCGGAGCCTGGTCAATTTCTATCACCTTATCTAGGTGATCTAACCCTTTTATACTTTTATATTCTAGAGGTTTATTATTACTTCGATAATAATGTGTTCGCATAATGGGATACAAAGTAGAATTTATCAAACTCGACTTTCCCGAACCCGAAACCCCTGTGATGCAAGTCAAGGTACCCAATGGAATTTTCAAATCTACACTATGTAGATTATTCCCTTTCGCTCCTTTCAATTCTAGAAACTTCCCACTCCCCTTTCTTCGTTCTTCCGGTATTTCTATTTTTATCTTATTGTTTAGATACGCAGCCGTCAAGGTTTTATTTTTTACAAAATCTTTAGGCTTCCCTTCTGCTACAATAGAGCCTCCATGCTTACCTGCCCCAGGCCCCAAGTCTATCAAATAATCAGAAGCTAACATGATGTCTTTATCATGCTCCACTACAATAACCGTATTGCCTATCTCTACTAACTCTTGCAATGCAGTAATCAACTTTTGATTATCTCGCTGATGCAAGCCGATGCTTGGTTCATCAAGTATATAAGTTATCCCAGTCAGCTGCGAACCTATCTGAGTAGCCAGTCTTATACGTTGCGCTTCTCCACCTGACAAGGTATTCGCCGCGCGATCTAGGGTCAAATAATCTAAACCCACGTGCAACAAGAATCCTATTCTCAATTTGATTTCATTGAGTACATCTTTAGCGATCAGCTTTTGGCGTTTGTCAAGCTTCTTATCTATTTTGGTGAACCAGTCATACAAGAGATTGATATCCATCCCCGCCAAGTCCGCTATATTTTTCTCATCGATTTTGAAGTGTCTGGACTCTTTGCGCAAGCGCTGTCCTTCACACGTTTCGCAGCGATCAATAGTCATAAATTCTTCTGCCCATTTTCTGATCTTTTCAGAACTACTGTTTCCATACCAGTGACGCAGCATATTGACGATACCGTCTGAGCCCAAATCATATACTAGATCATGAGCCACTTTTTTAGCGGACCCTGTAGCTTTACCCCCACCATACAAAATCATCTCTAAGGCTTTCTTAGGAATCTTCTTGATGGGCGTTGAAAATGTAAATTTATTTTTCTTGGCAATAGCGCGAAGCTGTTTAAAAGTTGTGTTGTCTCGTACTTCACCAAAGGGAACAATCCCAACTTCATTTATACTTTTACTATCATCTGGAATCACCTTATCAATATCTACTTGAGGTATTTTACCCAAGCCATTACAAGACGGGCAATACCCATATGGAGAATTAAAAGAAAAGGCATTGGGCGAAGGTTCCTCGTATGATATCCCCGACTCTGGACACATCAAATGTTTACTGTAAGAATGAATTTCACCCGTTCCATGCTCCGACACCAT
>JALZVN010000069.1 GCA_023299965.1 Saprospiraceae bacterium
GAATACGTAACGTATTCAATACAAGTCCCCCCAAATGAATCACTACAATCAAAGTAGTCTAAATAAGCAACTCTAATATTACCCTCCTCTACATCAAAGAATTTTTGATTAATGGGCGCTATGTTTTTTGACTTCCGACCCAAGTTGATCTTCTCAGAATATATGCTATTCAGATCGTCATGCTTCATAGAAAATATTTCTAGATAGTGATTTGCATTTTCACTCATCGATCCTTGACTCTTTAGTTCAATGATTACTTCTTCATATCCATCGCTATTGAGATCTGAAAACTGAACATTTTGCGCCCATGATGATCCTTCGACAACTTCTCTACCTATTTGAATATATCTACTTTTCCCCAAACTATTAGAGAGCACAAGGTACTTTTCAACATAAGGCTGCTTAGAAGAAGAATCCGTATCAAAACCACGCAATGATGCCTGCCAAGCCGTAGCATTGTAAAAGCTAGCACTCAAATTCAATCTGTCTGTGTCTAATATTTTCTCTTGGGTATTTAGTACTGTATCATAAATAGCTACGTTATTCCCAAAAGCCCAGCCACTGTGTCCAGATTTCAATTTGATCTTGTACCACTTAAATTTTTGCAGTTGACTATCATCTTCGTGAAATAATTTCGTTTCATCAAGGACTTGAAAAGTTTCTCCTTCAGCAATTGCTATATTTGACTGTTTATAGAAAGAGGAATCAGGGAAAAGGATAAATTTGGTGATCGATACCCCAGAAGTCTGAAAAGCCGAAGCTTGAAAGCCAAAAAGAGAGGTAAGACTAATGAATAGCCCAGCTATTGTTATGTATATTTTCATGAGTAAAAATTATATGAAACATAAATTTTTTCTATATGTTTTTACTTTATATGATGCTAATATGATACCATTTTCGTCACTTTTATATAGTCCGCAAATGTCAAAACAGCATAAACAAGCCTTTATTAATGATTAAACAGTTCCAAAGAGATGAAATAGACGTCCAAAAATGGGATAAATGCATACGCAATAGCCCCAATGGAAGACTTTATGCCATGTCCTACTATCTAGATTTGGTCTGTGGAGCAGGAAGGTGGATTGGACTTGTACAGGGAGATTACGAGGCTGTTTGTCCACTTCCCGTTAGTCGAAAAGTACCTCTAATGCCTCGAATAGTCCTCCCCTTATATGCTCAACAACTGGGAATTTTCTCCCCAAACAAAAGCGACGAAACTACAGTATCCGAATTTATCAAAACCATCCCAAATAAATATAGAAGCATCTACCTACAACTCAATGACGCCAACAAGCTTAATAGTATATCAAACGGAGAGCTAAAAAACAGAGACAATTTTGTACTTGATTTGAGCAAGAATTATGAAGAAATGTCAACAGAATACTCTAAAAATCTGAAACGAAATATCAAGAAAGCACAAAAGAACGAACTCACACCAGAAGAAATAGACATAAAGCGATTCACTCATTTTTATATAGCACAAACCTCAAAAGAAACGAATAAAAAATTTAAACTCCATACCTTCTTGCCCGCTCTGATATCCGCTGTCATAAAGAAAGGAGATGGCAAGATTTGGGGTATTCAAAATGAGGATCAGAAAATCCTTGCCGCTTGTTTAATTACGAAATTCAATCAACGACTGACTTACTTATTAGCTAGGTCATCTCAAGAGGGTAAAGATAAAGGAGCCATGCATTCGGTGATTGATGCCGTCATCAAAGAAAATGCAAATACACCTGCGGTGTTGGATTTTGAAGGTTCAGAGATAAAATCTATTGCAGGCTTTTTTCAGTCATTTGGCGCAAAGAATATCCCCTACACAAGTTGGACATATAAGCGTTTTCCTTTTTGAGGCAGAAAGCAATTCCCCTAAAATAAATTCACATAGCCAACGTGGATCCGCGGTCTTCCTAAATCGAAAAAATCTGTATCGACAGATAGATCTCTACCAACGGCGGCACTCAAACTCAATATTCCCCCTCCCGTCTCAAAATTGATCCCTGCACCAAGCCCCCAAGGTAGATTAAACTCATTTACGGATTTGTCAAATTGCAATATGGCAACATCCGAGAAAGCAAACAATACAGAATTTCCTTGGAGCGTAAATCTATACTCTAGCGTATTTACAGCATATCTATCTGTAAAAAAGTTTTGTTCCGTAAACCCGCGCAGCAGCTGATTCCCTCCTATCCTGAATTGTTCATTGGCAAAAACCTCAGACCGACCCAATATAGCTGCAGCATTCAGACCAATCTTCAAGGCAGACTGTTGTCCAATCGGTTGATAACGCGCTGCGTCTAGAGACAATATAAATTGATCTTGATTTTCAAAATCATCGTACAAGTCCGCAAAGTCAAATTCAACATTTTCGGGATCAACCAAATCTAGGATCAAACTATTTTCACGGATTTGCTTTACGCCAAGCATAAATCTACTTTTGATCAACCATCCACTTCGCGGATTGGTGAGGTTCGCAAGATTATGAAACTGTGTCTGGACACCATAGTACTGCGTCCGAGTATCTAAGTTGCTAGGCAATGTCCTAGAGCTGATCACAGCACGCTCATCCACATCTAGAATACGCGAAATGTCAGAGGCAAAAAATACCTCAATATGATTATCTCCTCCAAAAAGATATTGCGCACCTATCGTATAGTCCACATCAAGAAAAGTGGTATCCTGCTTAGACAATTCAAAACTACTACGAAGACCGAAGGGCAAGCCAAAAAAATAAGGGTAGCTCGCCTGGGCTTTCACATTTTGGGTAAGTGGTCTGAGTTGTCGAAACTCAAAAAAGATGCGTTCTCCTCTATCCAAGGTATTCACTAAATCTATCAAAGCCGTGGCGGTCAATATCACAGAATTTTCAAGCAAGGGATCATTTACCGGCAAGACACCAACCAGTGCATCAAAGCGGCTAGCATTCTTATTATCTGCAAACAAATAC
Organism: Saprospiraceae bacterium; assembly: GCA_023299965.1. Taxonomy (GTDB): domain Bacteria; phylum Bacteroidota; class Bacteroidia; order Chitinophagales; family Saprospiraceae; genus JALZVN01. The sequence goes on from JALZVN010000069.1 coordinate 2,948, forward strand.
ACATCCGCGCCGCCTTCTTTAAATATGACATTGGGTGCTTTTTTAGAATTTATAAAGGGCAAATTATTGAGCCGGGCACTAGTTTGCAATATTTGTTTTTTGCTAAGTGGCTTACCGACCTCTAAACCCAGATAGGGTCCTAAGAAGGCTTCACTCACACTAGCATCTCCAATTATATGGATGGATTTGATAAGTACCTTACGATGGAGAAGTAGTTGCATGACAGCGCTGACTTTAGTTTCCGCTACAACTATATCTGCAAATTTTATTTCCGCAAAAGGGTAACCGTTATCATCTGCGGCACTTAGCAAGTCTTCCTTCAGCGACAAGGCGTCGTCATAGCGATAAGCCTTGGCGACCAACTTACCTTGGGCATAATTGATGGCCTCTCGATTGGGCGTGATATAAATATCCTGATACTGAGTACCTTTATGAAAGTAAGCCCGCGCCACGCCATCTTTTTCTACTAGAGAATCCAAACCCGCTTCGAGATAATGAGCCTGATGCAAACTATCTATCTTCTTGGAGATCAGCGTCGGAATCCCGGAATGCTCCATCAATTGCTCTCCCAATTGGTGCTGATCCACTATATTTACTAGACTCACACTATCCTGCGCAGACAGTCCGTTCACGATAGCGCAAAACATAATGAGATAAAATATACGATTAAATGAATCCAAAGCTTACTTTTGAGTATGTCAGGTATCTACGTTCACATTCCTTTTTGCAAGCAGGCATGCCACTACTGCAATTTTCATTTTTCTACACAATTACAACGCAAAACTCAGCTCGTAGATTCTATTATTCAAGAGATTCATTGGCGCAAAGACTATCTAAAAGACAATAATATACGGACTATTTATTTTGGAGGGGGGACCCCTTCCCTACTTTCTACCCAAGAACTAGACGCTATCCTTCAGGCCATCCACGCGGAATACCATGTAATGCAGGATGCAGAGATCACCTTAGAAGCCAATCCAGACGACCTCCACCAAGAAAAACTAGCAAATTTAAAGCAAAGTGGCGTCAATCGTCTGAGCATAGGCATACAGTCTTTCTACCAGGAAGACCTCAGCTATATGAACAGAAGTCACGATGCGCAGCAAGCTATAGATTGTATACACGAAGCACATAAGCAAGGATTTCAAAATATATCCATTGACCTCATTTATGGATCTCCCACGACTACCGATGAGATGTGGCAGCAAAACGTACGACAAGCCCTCGAGCTGAACATCCCACACCTCTCCTGCTATGCCCTAACGGTGGAGCCCAATACGGCATTGGCACACTTTATCAAGGCACAAAAATCAGATCGACCAGATGAAAATGCCGCCGCTCGACAGTTCGAATACTTAGTCAAGCAAACTACAGAAAATAATTTTCTGCACTACGAGATATCCAACTTTGCACTACCAGATCAAATCAGTCAGCACAACACCAACTATTGGCGTGGTGTACCGTATCTTGGCATCGGACCGGCAGCGCATTCCTTTGATGGACATTCAAGACAATGGAATATAGCGCACAATATTCACTACATGCAGCACATTAAAAACAAGAACAAAAAAGACCTCTATCAAATAGAAATCCTCAGCGACAAAAATAAAACCAATGAATATATTATGACCTCACTACGTACTATGTGGGGCATGGATTTGGACCAGATAGCACAAGAGGAGCACAAACTCATCATTAGGCAGGCAGCGAAAAAATATATAGAGCAAGGTCTATTGAGGCAGGAAAACCAACACTACATCGTTACCGAAAAAGGGAAATTTCTGGCAGATGGAATAGCTAGTGAACTGTTCGTGTAGTTTTCAAAATATAATTAGGGAGTGCCCCTGAAGCCTTCACCACCTATCCAAAACCATCAGGGTCGTGCTATACGTTCCTATTCGACACCACAGTTTGGGATTCGACTATTCCTCTATACCTATCTCTATCGAGCTAGTTCTAGCGGAGCCTCATACCCATCCTGTGATATCGAATACCACTGCTATCACTCACTCAAAAAAAACCTCTGCTATACCGTTTCATAGAAAAAACTTTTTCTTTTTTGAAATGTAGTACAAAAAATATATCTTAGTACCAATACTGGTTCTAAGTCAGAATCATTATTTGCAAAACACTATCAGATTACACTATACCTTTTACATCATTTTTGAAAGCTATTGATATGGATTTGCATCCCCATTACCTTTTTCTGATCACCGCCATGGCATGCGCAATCTTTATCCTTAATGAATTATATACTGGAGCGACTACCTTTGGCGGCAGTTTTTGGATAGCTATTGTATGGATTATACTCGGCTCCATTTTATTCTGCAAGGGCCAAAAATCTTTAGAAAATAAATAGATCACATCTATCTTCAATACAATCTCTTACTCTAAAGACAGACGTAAAAAAATCCATGCATTTCACAATGCATGGATTTTTTTATTTGAAAAAAGAAACTTTAGGAACATTCTCAAAATAAATGCTTCTATAATTTATAGAGGTTCGGCAATACCATTTGTAATTTCATATGGTATAAGACATTGCTGAAGCATTCATTTACAATTTACTGCTTTACGAATCTGACGCTTTGCAAGGCTTCTAAAGCATTATTATTACCAAGACTTCTCGCACGTATCATATACAAGCCACTAGGCAAATTATCAAACTGGTAGCTTACTTGATTCTGATTGATTGAATTAATATCTCTAGCAATAGTCTGAATAAGCGCTCCTTTCGCATCCACTATGTCTAACGTAATCCCTTTATAGTTTTCGTTTTCAAGAGAAATGACAATATGGCTAGTTGCAGGATTAGGAGAGATATTTATTAGGTCAGTAACCACTGGAGTATCGCCCAACAAACTACTCACCACAACTTCAGTATCTGTATCATAATCTGGTCCTGAGTTTTCTTCTGTTGCCAGTGGAGATATAGTGATATTATGTGGAAACTCATTACACCCAAGATCTCTCTCTGAAATATTAGCTGGTCTTGCTTGTCCCATCAAATCAAATAAAACATCCTCGTCGATATCCGCTACTCCTTCAAAATTTGGGATTGGCTTATACCCAGATTGTGCAGCATCTATGGCAGGACTTCCCTCTGTCAAACCAAAAAATCCCGCTGCATTCATTTCCATGGAGACATCCATCATTGTCAAACCTGATGATGGCAAAGAGATTCCCAAATCACCACTTGCTATATTGCCAATCCATGTCTCGTCACCCGTTTCCTCCTCAAACAAATCATCATCTGGATCAGCAAAAATATTATTGGCGATAGTGACATTTGTAGGCTTGTTGTTACCGTCTCCACCAAGTATAAATTCAGAACAATCTACTATCGTATTGAAAGCAATGTTCACATTGTCCAATGGATCAGAAGATTCGTTTTGCAAAAAGATAGCACGATCATCCAACTCATAAAAGTAGTTATTGTAGATATAATGATCTTGTCCTTCTCTTACACGTACACCTCCTTTACCATTCAAGAAGAAATTACCATAGACTACATTTTCAGAACCATGTCTCAAAACCAGCTCAGCTTTAGTATTATTTTCAAATGTATTAAAACGATAAATATTTTGACGTGCCTTGCTAGAAATTAACTCGCCATCACCATCACAACTCGTAAAGTAGCAATACTCTACCACAGATCTACTGTTTAGATTTGCTTGTGAGCTTACTCCGATACGTATTGGTTCAATTCCATCATCGTTCCCTCCTCCTGCAAAATTTTTAAAAGAACAAAAACGAATTCTATGAAAGCCTGGTTCGTTTCCTACCAATATAGACAGGATGTTTTGGTCATCAAGATTTAATCTATTCTCAAAATTGCAGTGTGTCACATCTACATGACGACTCTCTTCTCTGATTCTTAAATATTTATAAGATCTGTACGCATTGATATTTATTTGCTCAACGATCAGATTACTACCACGAATGGTGATTACATCATCATCACCTACGTCGCCATTTAAGTATTGAAATCCTTGAAATACAACACGGTCACTTTTGATTTCGACTTTCGAAGCACCCGTAAAAATAACTTGACCAAGTTCTTCAGCTAGAATAAATAAATCGTCCTCATCGATCTCCATATCGATATTAGTATAGGTACCATTTCGCCAGATCAAACTATCCCCAGCAGAGGCATCATTTTGGGCACTATTGAACTCAGACTCAGAAGTAATATAGAACACTTCTGCTTGTAGAGCAGTGGCAAATAAAATCGTCAGAAATAAAATTGGAAAAATATGGGAGAACTTCTTCAAAACATTAGGGAATTTACCGAGCATATCATCTTAAAATAGGCTCAAATTAAAAAAAACGTATTTGACAAAAATAAGGCAAACTTTATGCTGCTTTTTATTTTTCATCCAAAATTACTTATAAATTTAGCTATTAGTCATTTTACGACTAATTTACCTCCTAGACAGTTTTCTCAAACGCCTCTTTTATCCATTTCTTCAACTCAGCGTTCACCTCTTTTTCATCTGTCAACCTAACACGATGCGTACACATTGTACCAAAGGGACCTGAGTTCTCTAGCCTCTTGGTAGTAGGTTTATCTTTCAATTTAAATCCCAAATCAATTCTTGTTTTGGTAGCTGGCTTGATGAGGATGAACTGTCTTTTGCGAATGATGCTGACACTCGCCTTCTTAGGCGTAACGGTAACATCTTTCCCTAAAGTATT
>JALZVN010000070.1 GCA_023299965.1 Saprospiraceae bacterium
AAATATGCTACTTCTACAGTAGTGTGATGAAAAAACGATAGACCAAAAAGAAGGGGTGCCGAGAGATTAACTAATGTTGATTTGCTTTGGTGCCCTATTTTTTTACCACTCTACCCACAGCGCCGCTCTCAGTGCGCCAAAAATACAATCCACTTGCAAGTCGAGAAATATCTACAGTGTGCGAAAGCCTTTTTTCTTCGCTTCGATATAAGAGCAAGCCTTTTACATCAAAAAGTTCTATCATCTGTGCTTCGCGTTCAAGATCAATACGAAATGATTGAGATGCTGGATTAGGATATACTACTATATTTTGCTCTTGTATGCTTGTGCTGGATAGTATTAAGTCACGAATATTCACTTGAAAAGCGGCAAAGTTTTCAGCGTTATTGACTTCGTCAAGCTGTAGATTGCCAATAAAATCTCCATACACGAAACTTTGTGTCCCATTGGGTATGATGCCATTTGGAATCACGGTATTGTTAGATACTAAAGGGACTCCTCTTATGAGTTGTCCATCTAAATCAAAGATGGCTACTATCCCATTAAAAGTGCCTTCGCTATCCGGTAGATTCAAATCATCTATACTAAAGCTGTTGTCGTAAAATCCTGTCCAAAAAATGCTGCTCTCGGCAATAGTCAGACTAGTACCCGTCTCTCTGCCTAGCGTTCCTCCCAAAGTCCTTGCCCAAATCTTCACTCCATTTGAGCTATACTTTATCAGGTAGGCGTCAGAATTACCTATACCACCGGTATCAATTCGGCTGCCATCTGCAAATCCTATGATCCCTCTGTAAAACCCAGTTAGGTAGATATTTCCATCTTCGTCGAGAGTATGTGCGAGGTTGAAATCTTCAAATTGACCGCCTACTTTCACCAACCATTTACCGTCTCCATCTATGGTGAACGCAGCTACAAATGCATCTAAGTCAAAGGTGTTAATTTGAATAGTATCTTCAGCGACTGCAAGCGTACCTAGAAACTCTCCACTGACAACGAATTGCTGATTTACCTCATCCCACGAAAAGTCCACACTATCGCTATCTCCTTCTACTCCATAGTTTTGTATCCAGCCTTCTTCAGCGTTCACATCCATTTTGAGTAAATAAATGTCTTGGTCGGAGGTTGCCACTGCATTTACCGTTGGTAAAAACAAGGTGTCACTAAAACTTCCATTTACATATATATCGTCCTCTAGCAATACGATACCATTCATATTCTTTGCACCCGTTCCGTTGATGGTATGCTGTGATATGACTTCTCCATCTTGATTGAGTTTGAGTACAAATAGAGACTTGGTAGTCCCTTCCGTTTGGAGAGTAATGTCACCAAATACAGCCTCTAGCCAAAATTCTCCACCGATGACGATATCTTGATTATCATCAATGTGGATATCCACAGCCTTATCGGAACCATTACTCCCACCAAAAAATACCCATTCAGGTGTGCCATTTACCAATTTGACCAAAAATAAATCCACTGATCCCACATGACTCAGTTCAAATTCTCCGATTTGCATAGCCCCATTAAAAGTCCCATATAGGTAGGTCGCTTCTTGAGATTGGATTATCTTCTTGGCGCTAATAGATACCCCAGGCATCTTGATGATCTGGACATCTTCAAATACCTGTGCTTGAAGCGCAGGACAGAATACAGATAAGTAGACTAGTATACAAAACAACTTTGCTCTCAAGTCCTCAAGTTGATAAAAATCTCTTACTTTTACTTTGTATTGATGCGGATTCAATATGGTATTTTTTCAAAGATGCATAAATAAATTTTGATGCCTTCAAAGAGTATAACGTTTTTCTTGTTTGTTTTGGTTTGTAGCCTGATGTATTGTGGTGGACCATCTGCCGAAGTTGCCGAAAAGGGAGAAGTCCCTACAGTGATTGGTTTGACCTCCCTCCAAAAGATTGATCGTGAGATAGAAGCGAATCCTGATAAGTCAGAATTGTACGAAAAAAGAGGAGACCTTTATTTTGAATTAGAAGGTTTTGATGAAGCTATCGTGGATTACAAAAAGGTGATCGCTATGGATACTTCCCGTGTAGAGGCGCATCTAAAATTGGCAGAAACCTATTTAGAATATGACAATTCACGTCTAGCTGTTTTGACATTAGAAGCAGCTTCATACAAGTATCCGTCCAATATCAAGGTAGTTCAAACTTTAGGGGAGTATCAAATTATCCTTAAGCAAAATAATGAAGCTAATATTACACTTCAACGCGCCGCTAGGATTAATCGATTTGACCCAGTGACATATTATCTGATGGGGATCAACTTCGAAGATATTGAAGATGAAGAAAAGGCGATTCGTTCTTTTAAGGTAGCTGTCGATAAAGATGCAGATTTTATACCTGCATTGATGCGTCTAGGATTTATATACGAGGCTAAGGAAGATTCGCGAGCGGTACAATATTTTGATTCCGCTATTGCTGCAGATCCCGACTATTACAGTGCGTATTTGGCAAAAGGAAATATCCTAGGATCGCAAGGTAAATTCAACGAAGCGATAAAGGTATTTAAGCAAATCACAAGTAAGTCAGGCGAGCAACAACCTTCTGCTTTTTACAATATTGGATTAGCCTATTTTCAGCTGGATTCATTAGAACAATCAAAGAAGCATTTAGAGATTACAAAGACACTTGATCCTACTTTCGGACTAGCGCACTACTACTTAGGTCAAGTAGCAGAAGGTCTAGAAGATATCGCAGCTGCAAAGAGTCACTATCAGCAAGCCACTAGTTTTGACAATACAAGGAAGAGAGCAGAGCAAGCCCTCGAAGCTTTAAAGTAAAAGTATTCTTGATTTTATTTGGGCGTGACCCTTTTGGAAAACTACAGCAGGTTTGCTGTAGTTCCCTCATTATTTTGGTCCACTGGACCAAAATTGCTCCGCACCATTCGCTCAGGGTCAGGTCTTGCATGACTCCACGTTCGTTTCGGTCCCGAGAAAAAAAATCGGGACTAGCGACTGACAGTACCCGCCTCCCCTCCGCATAGTCGCTATCATTCCACCCCTTCACGCGGCTCGACTACCATGCCAATATGAACTGTACTATATAGGGGGTAAAGCAGATTATTTAGTCTCAAAATTAAAACCTACGCCGTGAATATTCTTGATGGTTAGGCTATTATCCTTGCCAAGATATTTTCTCAATCTGGAGATGAATACATCTAGGCTTCTTCCTAAGAAGTAGTCATCTTCGCCCCATACATTTTCGAGAATGAAAGAGCGCTTGAGTACCTCGTTCTGATGCTCAGCGAGTAGCTTCAATAGATCAGCTTCCTTTTGTGTTAATATCTTTTCCTCATCTCCCCATTTGAGACTAAGGTTCTTGTGATTGAATTCGTACTGACCTAAGCTATAAACGCTTACTGCAGAGTTGCTCACTTGACTTCGCTTCAAGAAAATATCTATTTTCAAGATCAATTCTTCGATGCTAAAGGGCTTTGTAATATAATCATCCGCTCCCAACTTGAGACCATGGATCCGGTCATCTTTGAGAGACTTGGCTGTCAAGAATAATATGGGAATTTGTGAATTTCTCTCACGTATGGTTTCTGCAAGGGCATAGCCATCTACCTCGGGCAACATGACATCAAGTATGCAGAGATGGTAAGCGCTAATATTGTTTTTAATTTCTTTTTGGGCAGTTAGACCATCTGCGAAATGAGTGATCTCATATCCTTGTATTTCTAGATTATCTTTGGTGACAAAGCTCAATGTTTCATCATCTTCGACATATAGGATAGAAGCTTTCATATGTTTAGTTTGTGTTGTGTTTAGTCCAAAAGATGGATTGGGAAGATAGGCGCTATTTTTCATTGTTTCAGAATTTTAGTTTTATATATCGATAGATATTTGTGTGCCTTTATTGATTTCACTATTCAGTTGGATTCTCCAGCCATGTGCATCGCAAATGTTTTTGATATAGAAGAGTCCTAGTCCAAATCCTTTGACATTATGCACATTGCCAGTAGGGACGCGGAAGAATTTTTCAAATACTTTATTCTGATATTCTTTTTTAATACCAATGCCATTGTCTTTTACTACCAAGGATATTTTTCCATCAATCTCCTGAGTACTGATCTGAATGTCGGGTACAGTATTACAGTATTTGATGGCATTGTCTATTAGATTTTGAATAATATTTGAGAGATGAAACTTGTCTGCATTGACATGTGGATTATTTGCGTCAAGGGACATTTTTATAAGTCCTTGTTTTTTAGACACCTTGAGTTCCATGCTAGTTGAAATTGCTTTTACTAGATCATGTAGGTTGAGAGACTCTTTATGCAACTTGAAGCTCTCTTTTTCAAGCTTAGCAATTTGGAGTACCTTTTCAACTTGACTATTGAGTCTTTCGTTTTGTTCTTTTATGATCAGAGCATATTTATTCAATCTATCGTCTTTACGTATCTTATCTTCTTTGAGAAAAACGTCACTTGATATTTTTATAGTACTGATTGGTGTTTTGAATTCGTGCGTCATATTATTGATAAAGTCTTTTTGCATATCAGACAACCTCTTCTGACTCAAGATGACATATAATGCATACACAAAAAATATGATGGTAATCAATAAGACTCCAAGGAGGAGGAGGGCACTAGTCATGGATTCCATAACATACGCATTTCTAGAAGGGAACTTGACTCCAAAATAATATATGAATTCGTCATATTTCGGAAGGTTTCCTAATTGCAAATTTTCAATTTGATCATCTTCAAACTTGCAAAAGTTTCCATAAAGCATCTCGTTGGTGTCACAATCATGGATGGCGTATTCAAAATCAATATGCAGATTGAGGCTGTAAAATTCTTTTTGGAGGTAAAACTCCAATTCGTTGGCGTTGATGATACTATTGGTGTTGACCACATAGTAGTTGGAGCTGACTTTCTTTACCAAGTTGTTGATGGGGAGTTGGCTATTTTGCGACTTTGCTATATTTTTAGCTACCCGGTTTAGTGCTATGTGTACGGTCTGGTGAAATTCGGACTCCTTTTGTTGATACGTGTTCAATCCCCAGTACACCTGAATGATGATAATGCCTATAATAGCTAAGGCACCAAAAACAAATACTCGTTTGACTATTGCATCTTGCATAAATCGTGTAAAGTGGTTTATCTTATTAACGCAAGAATCAGGCACTTTAGTTAATGTTAAATCTAATTAACAACTGGTTAACAAGGCAAAAAATTTATAATTCTCAGAATCCAGGTCTTCATATTCAAAAAATATGGAATTTATGGAGGACAAACGTTATTTTTGCTCCATGCGATGCTTTAGAATACTTTGTTTGGTATTATTTGTCTGCTTCAGTCAATCTGTGGATGCTCAGACTGGTAACCCCTTTGATATGGAGCATAAAGCATCTTCATCAGAAAAGTGGGAAAAGCCCTTAGAAGTTTCACCCCCTGCCATTGAAACAAAGACAGAAAGTGCAAATCTATCTAATCAAGCTGCTACTACTATCACAAAGGATCAGGCTGCTACTACTATCACAGAGGATACAGGTAATCCTTTTGAGATGGAAGATAAGGTCTCTACAACAGAGCAAGGCGAAGAATTTCAAGAAGTGTCATTGCCGGAAAAGCAACCTGAAGTGGAGGATTTGATACAGTCTGAACCTACTGTTTTTGCCCCTTTAAAAGTAGAAGGAAACCCTTTTGATATTGGAAGTAAGTCTGAACCCGTAGTATCAATTAAGGCTCCTTCAAGTCCTGTAGTAAAGAAAAAAAGGAGAGTTGTAGGCAATACTGACAGTGCCAAGATCAATCGATTCAAACTGATATTGACCATTATATTGTTGGTTGCCCTTGCATTGATATCTACCTTATTGAGGCACGTAATCCTCAAAGTCTTTGAAGGATTCAAGAGTGATAATTTGCTGAGAACTTACTTTAGAGTGTCTGGACGTAGGATTACTCCTCCAAATATGCTGTTGGAGCTATTTTTCATTTTAAATGCAAGTTTTACTGTCTTTCTACTATTGGAATATTATAATTACTTAGGAAATAGTCCATTTTTCGAATTTTTGGTGATTTTGCTGTTTCTACTAGTAGTAGTGTATGGAAAACATTTGCTGCTATTCATCATAAAAGAGGTCTTTCCTATCAAGAAGGAAGTATCAGAGTACAACTTTACAATTAACGTGTTTTTGAGCGTTTTAGGCTTCATTTTGATGCCTTGTAACCTGATTTTGGCTTATGCACCTGAGGCTATGGCGACTTTTACCCTCTATTTTGTTGGAGCTTCGACAAGCTTAGTCCTTGGTTTGTTGGCCTTTAGGTCACTACTGATAGGTAGTAAATACCTAAGTACTAATAGATTTCATTTTTTTATGTACCTTTGCAGCGTGGAAATTGCACCCATATTTATACTATTCAAAGTAGTAAAAAATTATTTGGGAAGCTAGTATTTAATCATCCATTATAAGTATTGAATGTCAGCAAATGTTAAGTCTGTGGGGGAAAAATTAAAGAAAGTAAAAAGCATACTCATATCTCAACCGAAGCCAGAACGTTCACCATTCTTTGCTTTAGAGGAGAAGTATGACCTTAAAATTGACTGGCGCCAGTTTATCCATGTTGAA
>JALZVN010000071.1 GCA_023299965.1 Saprospiraceae bacterium
AAATCTAAATTTTTCAGATTAGCTTGCTCTCAAATCTAAAATGAAAGTAAAGTTTCTTTTATTCAGTCAGTAACAACTCTTTGACCGATTCCCAAATATTGGGACAGTTGTCAGAAATAGCTTCCTCCAATATTACTGCATCTGGCTTGTACGCTTTGCCTTGTTCTTTGATTAGATTCAAGGTGCAGTTTTTGGCTATATTATTATGAGAAATAACTTCAGCGAATAACTTCTCGGCTTCGTTTCCTCTGCCATTACTGAGCAAGTCTTTTAGAGTATCATTAAGCTCTTGGAGAGGATTATAGCATTCGCAGATTTTCTCGGCAATATGAGTAGTCTGCTTGTCAGCACCGGACTGGCACGAACAGACCATTAGCGTAAATGATAAAAAGATAAATCTGTACAGCATAGTTTTATTTAGTCTAAGCGGAGTCGAAGATAAAAATTAATTTCGAACGGTTTCTTTTATCATAACGACATCATTGCCAACCAAGTCTTTGCTGTTGAAAAGTTCATAGTCTCCTTCATTCATCATCGTGACAAATTTTTCGAAAGGAACGATAATGCCTTGTTCGTTCACGATGACAGAATTGGGATTGATCATGACTACACCTCCTTTTGGAGCAGATGTCTCTAGATGGGATGGGCTATCATTAGGTATTCTTCGAAGACCAGATTCGATAGCGCCAACTAGTTTTTCATCAATACGATGATTGACCCCTTGGAAGACCGCTTCAACAGTACCTTTCTTATTGATCACTACATGCGTAGGGTAACCAAGCACATTATAGCTGTGCGCAAAATCTTTAGACCTAGGCATTATATTATATAAAAATGGATTGCGTGTATTGCTTGCTTGGATAGTACCTACATCATCTAATGATGGTGCCAAGAAGACTACATCAGGATTGTGTTCATACTGTCTGAATACTTTGTTCAATTGTGGAATCTCTTTGATACAAGGAGGGCAAGCTGCAAACCAAAATTTGATTACAATCACCTTGTCTTTGTAGTTGTCCAAGGATATGAAGTTGTTATTCATATCATAGCCTTCAAATCTAGGGGGAGTCCTTTCGACCAATTCTGGAGTAGAGGCAAATTCATGAGATTGGACGATAGAATTGCTAGACATCTTGTTGATGACGATTTCTTTGAGGCTTCCATCTTCATTAAAGATGGGTTCCATCTCATAATCAGTACCACTTGTCCACTCAATAAAGGTCTCGAAGCCCACGCGATTGCCATCTTTGTCCTTGAAAACAGTCTGGCTATTGATGTCAAATTGGGGTTGTTGTCCCTGCATACCTGAATAAAAACAGCAAAATAGGAGGGTAGCACCTATGTAGATTAGCTTTCTCATAGTATAGATATTGGTCTAAAAACGTACAAAATTACACAATTGCTTGCTTTGTTGCTGAAATATTACTCAATATGACCCCAAAGAGCCTAATATTTATAGTCGGTATTGCTTATTTTTGCAGCAAATATTACCATGGCAACACCACAATCTGTATCATTTTATACCCTTGGCTGCAAGCTCAACTATTCTGAGACTTCTGCCATCGGACGCATGTTTGAAGATCAGGGCTATGCAGTGAATAAGTTTGAAGATGGCGCCGATATATGCGTGATCAATACTTGCTCGGTGACAGAATTTGCTGATCGCAAGTGTAAAAAAATAGTGCGTCAAGCCCAAAAAGCCAACGCGCAAGCCAAAATTATAGTGGTAGGGTGCTATGCGCAACTCAAGCCAAAAGAAATAGCAGAGATCCCTGGAGTAGATTTAGTACTTGGTGCTGCCGAGAAATTTAGGATTCTAGACTTCGTCGATGATCTACAAAAGGCAGAAGAAGTAGGCATCACCCAAGTAAGCGAGGTGAAACACGCCAATAGCTTTGTGAGCGCCTTTTCTTTTGGTGACAGGACGCGGTCTTTCCTGAAAGTACAGGATGGCTGCGACTACAAATGTACCTTTTGTACAATACCTCTAGCTAGAGGAAAATCTAGATCAGATACCATCGAGAACATCGTAAGCAAGGCAGAAGAGATCGTTGCCAAAGGCGTGAAGGAGATTGTTTTGACAGGTGTGAATATTGGAGACTTTGGAAACGGCACAGCAGTCATAGAAGGCACAAAACCCAAGAAGGGAGAAATGTTTATCGATCTGATAAAGGCATTAGATGAGGTAGAAGGAGTAGATCGATATAGGATTTCCTCCATCGAACCCAATCTATGTACAGATGAGATTATTTCTTTCGTATCTCAATCAAAAAGAATAGTGCCTCACTTTCATATGCCCTTGCAGTCAGGAAGTAATAAGACCTTAGCGGCGATGAAGAGAAGATACCGCAGAGAACTGTACCAAGAGCGTGTAGCGCACATCAAGCAATTGATGCCTCATTGCTGTATTGGAGTGGATGTGATCGTTGGGTTTCCAGGAGAGACAGAAGAAGACTTCTTAGAGACATACAATTTCCTTGTAGATCTGGATATAAGCTATCTGCACGTGTTCACTTATAGCGAGCGCAAGAATACGCCTGCTGCCGAAATGGGCAATCCCGTTCCTTTGCAGATTCGTAGAGAAAGAAATACGATGCTTACGACTTTGTCGATGAAGAAAAAAAGAGCCTTTTATCAGCAGTTTGATGGAGAGGAGAGGACTGTCTTATTTGAGGCACACAAAAACGGAGAATTGTTGAGTGGCTTTACAGATAATTATATAAAAGTAGAACTGCCTTATCAAGATCAAAAGGTCAATACCATCGGAAAGGTCAAGCTGAATGCACTGCTTGATTCTACTGTATATCAAGCAGCCTTGGTATAACATATTCGTAAGACGATGATTTAGCGCTGTTCGTATAAAAATAGGCTAAGAATAAAGTCAATTCCCTTATACTGTTGTTGGCATATACGATCGTTAGTATAAGAGTTTACAATAACAGAGATAAAACAATAATAAGAAATGAAGAATTTTTTCAGCGCATTTGTTGGGATAATATTATTGCTAGGAGGCTATTTACTAGGAGTCTCGTGGAAGTCTGAAACAGAAAGCGATACCAAGATAGTAGAAGAGAAAGTGGTAGCGGAAAATCCTACTAAAGAAGAAACGGCGAGTCTTGGGATAAAGACTAAGTCAAGTGCCGACTTTGATTTGAAGCCAAACGAAAAGGCTACCATCAACCTATTTCAGGAAGCCGCTCCAAGCGTAGTCTTTATTACCACCTCTACTTTCCAAAAGGATTATTTCACAATGGATATCGCTGAGATTCCGAAAGGATCAGGATCAGGATTCTTGTGGGATGATCAGGGGCACATCGTGACTAATTATCACGTGATAGAAGAAGCAGATAAGGCAACGATTACGCTAGCAGATCAGAGTACCTGGGATGCGAAGTTGGTAGGAGTAGCTAAAGACAAGGATTTAGCTGTTCTCAAGATAGATGCACCAGCTCATTTGCTGAGCCCTTTACCAGTAGGGAAATCAGATAATCTGCAAGTAGGACAAACTGTTTTAGCGATAGGAAATCCTTTTGGCCTAGATCAAACCTTGACAACGGGTATTATCAGCGCCTTGGGTAGAGAGGTCAGTGGTGCTGGAGGCTTTCCAATCAGAGATGCTATACAGACAGATGCTGCCATCAATCCGGGTAACTCAGGAGGACCGCTGCTCAACTCTTCAGGAGAATTGATTGGTGTGAATACAGCTATTTATAGTCCTTCTGGAGCCTACGCCGGTATTGGATTTTCTATACCAGTAGACGCGGTACGCTGGATTATCCCAGAATTGATCAATTTTGGTAAGATCAAAAGACCAACCTTAGGTATTGAAATCGCTAGAAACGGATTCTTGGAAAGAATAAATAAAAGAGGCGTATTGATAATCCGTGTAGTACCAGATGGTCCTGCTTTCCAAGCAGGCATGCGGTCGACGCTACGTGATCGACAAGGCAATATTGTACTTGGTGATATCATACTTGCTATCAATGAGTTCCAAATAAATAACTCCAATGAGCTAAGCGAAGCCTTAGAAAAACTCAGAATGGGAGAACAAGTCAAAGTAACCTTGGATAGAAACGATCAGATTGTGGAAACCACCCTAGTTTTAGGGCAAGCCAGATAGATTTAACGCTAGCCCATATAAGACGAGCCCACAAGGCGATGTAAATGGTATAAAAGTCTTTAAGAATTGATATTTTTGTAACTTATCTTATGCTTAAGCTCTTTAACATATAGTGGCTTGTATTAGATAAACGCTTAAGGATTATAGATTTAAAAAAACAACATGAAAAAAAGTCCTATATCAGGAATTGCATTTTTCTTCATTTTGATAGCCTTCATGAATGGAGGTATAGGTGCGGCTATCCCATTTGCTATATTTTTCTTTATAGCCAATAGCATTATGTCAGGAGGGAGTAGTCAGAAACAAAATACGACAAACAACAGAAGAGGTAGAGGCACAGATCAGAATAGAGCGAGGAGAGAAGCGGATTTGGCTAGACAAAGAGCCGAAGCAAGAAGAAAGGAAGAAATCAGAAGACGTCAGTCTACAGTTAAGAGACCAGCAGCTCCAAAGAAGAATCCGCTAAAAAATAGCGGATTAGCTAAGTTCAAAGAATACGACTACGATGGTGCGATCGATGACTTCAAGAAAGCCTTAACGATTTCTCCAGATGACATCGCTTTGCACTTCAATTTAGCAGCGGCGTACTCACTGACAGAAAATAAAGATTCTGCTTTCCAGCATTTAGACAATGCGGTACGTTTAGGATTTAAGGACTTTGATAAAATCAATTCACACGACGCCTTGGCATATTTGCGCATACAAGAAGAGTATGATGCTTTTAGAGACAATGGATTTAGACTAGCTCAGGGAGCTGCTAAAAAGAAGAATCCTGGCTTAGATTCTAATCTCCTAGATCAGCTCAATCGTTTACAAGATCTTAGAGAAAGAGGAGTTTTGACAGAAGCAGAATTTGAAACACAAAAGGGTAAATTATTAAACTAGATTATAAAGTAGATTTTGGCAAGAAGAAAAGATAAAGACAAAATAATAGCTGCCTTATTGGCATTTTTTGGAGGAGCACTTGGCTTGCATAGATTCTATCTAGGGCAAACCGGTTTGGGCGTCCTGTATATTTGTACTTTTTTTATTTCTTGGATAGTGGCCATTGTAGATACGGTTGTGCTATTATCAATGGATGATGATGATTTTGACTTCAAGTACAACAGATTCAAAACAGTAGATACCTATAGAGAGAAAGAGCGCTTTGATGATTTTGATCAGCGTAGAGCAGAAGAACGCCG
>JALZVN010000072.1 GCA_023299965.1 Saprospiraceae bacterium
GCCGATCGTTTCATTTTCACCATTCATCCCAAGACCAACTCGTCCAAACGCCAATAGATTTTCATCTTCTAGTTGTCTTATTCCCAGGATCTCATGAGCTCTGCTCGCTTGTATCATATCTCGTTCGTGAATTGGAAAACTCCAATTCACGCTATCTAATCCTGGAGTTAATTTAATTAAACTTCCACTTTGGTCTTGAAAACCAAATGTAGAGTCAATAACAAAGGGAAAAAACTGATCATAAAAATAAATACCTCCTTCTTCATCCTGACCAAGAGCCTGATTTGTCCCAGAAGCCGCATCATGTTTCAGCCTACTTAACACTTCTCCAGCACTATTGAATTTAATAATTTCAAAATAACTACCAAAGCCAGTTACAGAATCATTTCGCTGTCGAGTCTGTACAATAAAAATTAATTGGTTATCAAATGTCTCCTGCAGTCCGTAGACTGAAAAATCTCTATATTCTTCTCCTTCGTCACCAACGAAAACAATTTCTTGAATGATCGTATCCATCGCCTTATCTACTAAAGATATTACTGCACCAGAATTTGTTGTAGATCCACTATTAATAAAGCTTCCATAAACTACCTTGTATGACCCTTCCACATCGAGCACTCCAGGTAGATTCGTCGTCCTCTCAAATTCAGAATTAATAATTATTTGATCTGTAAATTCTAGATTAGAATTTATTTTTAAAAGCTCCAAGCCTCTCGATGAATTTCTATCTAATGACCACCTGTGCCCAGCAAGTTCAAAACCCTCGCTTGTTTTGATGGAAGATCTACTCGTGTTAATTACGAAATCTGAAAAACTATTCTGACTTATAATGTCCCCCCTAAGATCAAATCTCGTAAGTGCGGACACTACCGAGGTATCCCCCGAATGCGCAGTCGCCATTATAAATTCGTCGCCATCTACAATTAAAGTTTGCGCAATATTATTTACTCCTACTTCTAAGTGATAGGTTTTAGAGTAGGTGTTTTGTGCTTGAATCTGAAACGAACTAATTATGGCATAAACGAGTAATAGATATCGCATGATTAAGTAACTCTTTAAAAATTTGTTTTCATCATAGAAAATAGTTTGTCAACTATTTAAATTTATACCAGTCATGAACTAGGTATTCACTCAACTAAAAATACTAAACAAAGGGAGTAAAACAAATTAAATCTGAATACAAAATAAGACTTAGATAAAATCAGACTATTACTTATACATACAATAAAAAATAGTTGAATCAAAACTAAGTCTATATTTTTTTTTGGCTCAGGGATAGAAGTGATATGAGGTGGTCTCGAAGGCTAGTGTAGTCCGAAGCGCAGTGGCTGAGCGGATGAGCGAAGACGCTGAGCGTCGATGACTACACAGCATGAGAGGCTACTGAATACAAACGGAGAGCCCGGTCCCGATTTTTCTCGGGAGAGCCCCAACTAATCATTTAAAAGTAAATCCTCTTCCAAAAGAAAAAGGACCATCTCCACATGATGTCGAGATGGCCCGTAGCTATACTTAGCTTAGTTATTTTCTTACAATTTCTCTAATAGGAAATCCGTCATCTCCGT
This sequence comes from Saprospiraceae bacterium, assembly GCA_023299965.1. Classification (GTDB taxonomy): domain Bacteria; phylum Bacteroidota; class Bacteroidia; order Chitinophagales; family Saprospiraceae; genus JALZVN01. Next base: position 1,566 of record JALZVN010000072.1, read on the forward strand.
GTATAAATGCAGTCTAGTCAGACCGCCGAATATACCGTGATTCCTGTTTGGATAATACAATGAATCAAAGTGCTTGTTCTTTTTCTGTAGCGCCAAAACCATTTCTGCAGAATTCTGAAAGTGTACATTGTCATCAGAGATGCCGTGCACGATCAGGTAGTTGCCTTCGATAAGGTCGGCAAAATTGATAGGTGAATTTTGCTCATAGCCTTCCTTGTTTTCCGCGTAGGTGCGCATGTAGCGCTCGGTATATACGCTGTCATACCACTTCCAATTGGTAACGGGTGCCACTGCGATGGCTGTCTTGAAAACATCTGCTCCTTTGGATAGGCAAAGTGAAGTCATATAGCCCCCGTAGCTCCATCCAAATATTCCGATGCGGTCCGCGTCTACGTAAGATTGCTTCGCCATATACTTGGCTGCTTCTATCTGATCCATTGTCTCATACTTACCCAATTGCTGGTAGGTCATCTTCTTGAATTCTTGACCACGGGCGCCGGTCCCTCTGTTATCTACACTTACTACTATGTATCCCTTTTGTGCCATCATCTGGAACCACCAATAGTTTTGTCCACCCCATTGATCTTTTACAGTCTGCGAACCGGGACCTCCATATACATACATGAAAACTGGGTATTTTTTGTTGGCGTCAAAATTTGGTGGCTTGATCATATAGCCATTTAGTTGGACATCTTCACTGGTGTTAAAATCGAAGAAATCAACCGGTTGAGTTTTATTGTTTTGCTGTACGACAGCCATGCCCTTATTGTCTTCGACAAGCCTTACCACTTTTTTATTTCGATCATATACGGTGTATGTTGGTGCGTACCCAGCAGCCGAATACGTGTTTACAAAGTAGTCGTAAGTGCTGCTAAACTGAGCGTCGTTCCATCCTGGATCAGAAGAAATCTCTGTTTCTTTTTTCCCATTGAGATTGATGCTATACAATTCGCGTTGTGTAGGATGATTTTTTGCTGCCTGGTAAAATACTTGTCCGTTCTTCTCGTCTACGCCATAGAATGTAGTGACGTCATACTTCCCTTTAGTAAGTTGTGCTTCTTTCTTGCCCTTGAGATTGTACAAGTAGATATGATTGTATCCATCTTCTTCGCTGGTCCATACAAATCTTTTTCCGTCTTCTAAAAACGTAAGGTGATCAGTGATGTCGATATAGTATTTATTTTCTTCTTTCAAAAGTGTAGTAGCACTTCCTGATTGAGCGTCCACTAGCATGAGCTCCAATTGGTTTTGGTGACGGTTCAATTTGGTAACGCATAGTTTGTTTGCGTCTTGCGTCCATTGGATACGAGGAATGTACTCGTAATCATTTCCTATTTGTGCTTTGGTCGTTTTTTGTGTTGCAAGGTCGTAGATGTGGATACTCAAGGTAGCGTTGTCTTCTCCTACTTTTGGATACTTGAAGGTGACGTACTCTGGGTACATTTCATTTTTGTAATTGGTCATCGTAAACTCATTCACTCCACTTTCATCAAATCTGTAGAAACCTATCTTCTGACCATCAGATGACCAAAAAAAGGCTTTGGCAAAAGCGAACTCTTCCTCGTATACCCAATCCGTAGCGCCGTTAATGATATGGTTGTATTTTCCATCATTGGTAACTTGAGTAACTTGATTGTTATTGAGGTCTTTGACGTATAGGTTATTGTCGTGCACGAAAGCGACTTTATCAGATTGTGCATTGAAAGTGGCGTACATCTGTTTGCCTCCTTCAAATAATGGGCTGAGTGATTTGCTTGCCTTGTCATACACAAAGTAATCAGACTTGGATGATCTCCTATATATCGCTTCCGTATTGGTAGAAATCAACATTTTGCTTTCGTCAGAATTGAAGGTATAGTTATCAAACTTGCCGTCAAAGCCTCTGTCTACCTTGTTCATCTCTCCAGAGAATAGATCCATCGTAGGCTGACCAGTAGTCAGGTCGTACTGACGTACCACATTGTCCTCTATGCGGGTATAGTGCTTGCCGTCATTCTGAAAATTGAAACCAGGTACACGATTGGCGCTGTAGGCATAATTTTGCCACAGATTCTCGAGGGTGATGCTTTCTTGGGCATGAATAGTAACAAAAAAGCAAGATGCTACTAATAGGAGTATATACTTTGACATAGTTGTTTAGATTTTAATGGTCAACAAATTAACGCTTTTTCGGGCGATTTTCATCTTTGAGGCTTTAGGATAGCTTCGGAGTCGTTATGATGGCAAAATTTGGGTTATTTCGAGCTTATTGCGGTCATTTATTATGATATTTGGCTATCATTGTGGTATCGCAACAATGCCAAAGCAATGTGCGTTTGAATCTATGTAAAAGCAGTAAAACTGCTAGAAAATACGAAATCTCAATATAATTATGGCTGATAACGCGGATGTAAAAGCAGTAGACAATTTAGCTCAATCCTATAAGGACCTTACTGAGGAAATTGGAAAAGTTATCGTAGGGCAGAAAGACGTCGTACGCACAGTGATCACTTCTATGTTTGCCAATGGGCATAGCCTACTGGTAGGGGTTCCTGGACTAGCAAAGACGCTTTTGATTAGTACCATTGCAGAAGTATTGGATCTAGAATTTAAGCGTATCCAGTTTACGCCGGATTTGATGCCATCTGATATCACAGGTACAGAAGTATTGGGAGATGATCGAAAGTTTGTCTTCAATAAAGGACCTTTATTTTCGAATATTGTACTAGCGGATGAGATCAACCGTACACCGCCTAAGACGCAGGCTGCCTTACTAGAGGCGATGCAGGAGCGCTCGGTGACTATCGCTGGTGAACGTCATATATTACCCTCTCCATTTTTCGTATTGGCAACACAAAATCCAATCGAGCAGGAAGGGACTTATCCATTGCCAGAAGCACAGCTGGATAGATTCATGTTTAATATCCCATTGGATTATCCTAGCTACGAAGAGGAAATCCAGGTTGTAAAGAATACTACTTCTAATATCAAACACGATTTAAAGAACATCGTAAGCGCAGAACAAATCTTATCATACCAAAAGCTGGTCCGTAAGATTCCTATCGCAGAGAATGTGCTTGAATATTGTGTAAACTTGGCTACACAAACTAGACCTGGTACGAAGCGCGCGCCAGGTATGGTCAATGACTATATTTCATGGGGAGCTGGACCTAGAGCCTCTCAATATCTAGTCCTCGGTGCTAAGTGTAATGCGGCTATACATGGTAAATATTCGCCAGATATAGAAGATGTCCAAGCGATCGCTAAATATGTCTTGAGACATAGAATCGTGCGTAACTATAAGGCTGAAGCTGAAGGAATTACCGAAGAAAAGGTGATCGAAAGCTTGTTTTAGGCTTTTCCTACTAAGGAAAGGAACTCTTTTTTCAATATTATTGTCTTTTATTAGAGATAACAGGCTTTTCTTGTTATTTTTCCCAGAGTATATTTGATTACGGCTAGGGTGTACGGCTAATGCTTTTAGGATTAGGTATCAACGGCTGTATGGCTTTTAAATATACTTTTGCGAAACTTTTGTTAATAAAAATCAAGTAATATGAACGCGCTTAAATTTATTCTTGGCACTGCTGTTTTCCTTGGCATCATCGTCTTTCTCTTGGGCATATTTGTTGCTGAAGATGGATACTATGTAAAGAGAACCACTACTATTAATGCTCCTGCAAAAACAGTTTTTCCTTATGTGTCTACCTTAAAGGCAATGGACTCTTGGTCTCCTTGGACTGCTAAAGACCCTAATATAGTGAACACGTACGAAGGTACTGATGGTACAGTTGGCGCTATCAACTCTTGGACATCTACAGTAGAAGAAGTAGGTGCAGGTAAGCAAGAAATCACTAAGATTGAACCTAATAAGAGTATACATACTCACTTGACCTTTAAGAAACCTCGTGAAAATGAATCTGATGCCACTATTAGATTGACTGAAGTAGATGGGAAGACTAAGGTGCAGTGGGGAATCAGAGGATCATATGGTGCTGTTGAGCGTTTATTTATGATGTTTGTAAACATTGAGGCTGCCATCGGACCAGAATTTCAGAAAGGTTTAGAAACGCTAAAAACTCAAGTAGAACAAGATAATACGATCATATCTAGTAAAGATAAGATGCCAGCGAATGCGAATTAATCGCTCAGATTATTAAAATATATACAAAACGCCTGATTATTTATTGATAGTCAGGCGTTTTTCTTTGGTATATACACCAAAACTAGGGGCTATAGCATCTTCTTAGTAGGAAATTCCTGGTGATACCATTTAGCTTAAATGGTATTAAAAACATCTAGGATTACTTAAATTTACATCTCAATTCTTTCATCATGGTCAGATATATTTCTTTTGTATTGATTGCCGCATTAATGACTTTTGCTTCCTGCTCTGCAGATAGCTTAAATACCATAACCCCGCTTCCATTAGCGGTCGGCAAGACGAATGAAATCAGAATCGTATGCGACCTAGAAGATTGGGAAGGTCCACTGGGAGATAGCATACGCTATCACTTTCAAGCTCCATTTTTGATATTACCCAATCCGGAGCCTATGTTTGATCTAAAACACTTCACTGCGGAGCAATTATTGAACAATGAGCTGCGTAGAAATTTACGCACCTATGTTTTTGTGGGAGACATTTCCGATACTCAATCAGCGACTACAAAGCTGATTCTTCAGGATCTCAACGGGGAGAAGCTCCGCAGAGCAAAAGAAGACCCTAGCTACAACACCATGATTGGGAAAAACAAATGGGCGACAGGCCAAATGATGGTCTATCTCTTTGGCAATAGCAAAGAAGCGCTCTATAAAAATATCAGAGAAAAATATCCAACCATTGCCAGAAGGATTAATGATTTTGATGCAAACAAGATTCAGAGAGCCGCCTATGTCTATGGTGAAAGTAACTTGCTCAACAATAAGATAAGGGATCTCATGAATGTCGAAGCGCATATCCCAAGTGATTACAAACTAGCTTTGGAAAGAAGCGTACCAGCTACCATCCAGGATGGTGACTCTGTCACAGAAGATGCTGTTCCTGGCATTGATCTGATATGGTTGAAACGGACTTCAGATAGTGAGCTGTCTAATATATTTGCCTATAGTTTGCCATACACTAGCAAGGAGCAATTTAAAAAACAAAACATTATCGACTTGATCAATCAGATTGGCAAGGAGTATATTTCTTCTACTATAGAGGACTCTTATCTAGTGATCAATGATGTAGACTTACCTGTATTTGCTTCGGACATGAAGATTAATGGCAGTTATGCTATAGAGCTGCGTGGTATTTGGGAAATGGAAAATGACTTTATGGGTGGTCCATTTATCAGTTATCTTATCCACAATGAAAAGGATGGTCGACTGGTTCTGCTCAATGGTTTTGTCTATGCTCCTTCTGAGGCGAAGCGAGATTATATGCAAGAGATAGCTGTAGTCTTGAAGAATAGCAAGTTTTGAGAGAGGCGCAAGAATAGAAAAATCTAGCTGACTGGTTTGAACCATCAAAGCTAGGTCTAATACCTTTATACAAGTCAGCCATGTAGGCAGGTGAACTCAAGTTCTTAGTAATCCATAAAACGAAGCAGGCGTGATTTTCTTTGAAAATCACGCCTGCTTCGTTTTATAATACTTCCCCCCTTTTCCAGAGGTAGGGCTCAATCTACTTCTTTGCTTTCTCCTCTTTCACTTCTTCCGCCTCTTCTTTCTTAGGCGCTTCTGCGGTAAGTAGTCCTGTTTTGTCTAATTGATTGTACCACTTGATCACTTTCTTGATGTGACTTACGTGTACCTTGTCTCTATCGTAATTCGGTAGAATTTTTTCAAAGTAAGATTTCAGGTCAGCCGCTGGACCATTTGGCGCAGGAATAGGGTTTTTAGCATTTTGATCCATCATAGATTGGAATATGATTTCCAACTTTTCAGAATCATCATCATCTGTAAAAATAGCGATAGTCTCCATTGGCGAAAACTGGTGCTTTCTAGAAGAGCAAAATCTGGTCTTTCCTGATTCTAAGTCTTCGACTATAAGTCCATTGTCTCTATTCGCTACAATCTTGTGGAGCCCCGGTAAACCAGAAACGGAAACTAGATTTTCTATATTCATGATGTTATGCTTTTATATAGGTCTTGAGCGGCAAATATAGCCCCTTGGCATCAATAATGTACAAGGATTAGAGAATTAAATGGAATCAATGACCTATTCCGTCAGCAGCTAAACCATATCCACACACACTCTTTTGATAATCAACACCTGATATAGGCATCAATAGGCTGCTAATTCTTGCAGTTTTCTTCTAAACCTATCTTTTGGTAAGTAATTCTTCTCCAAGTCTGCATCAAAAGGCACTGGCGTATTCAAACTAGCACAACGCATCACAGGCGCATCCAAATGTTGAAAAAGGTGCTCATTGATGTACGCAGAAATATCTGCCCCGATACCTCCTTGCATAATGTCTTCATGTAGTATCAGTACTTTTCCAGTACGCAGTACACTATCTTCGATAGATGGCCAATCTAGAGGATTAAGTGTTCTCAAGTCTAAGATTTCTACATCGAGATCAAGTTCTTCCACTATTTCCTTTGCCCAATGGACACCCATACCGTAGGTAATAACACTGACATCCGAACCGGATCTTACTACATTAGCTTTCCCAATGGCTACTGTATAGTAGGCATCAGGTATTTCTTCAGAGAGACTTCTGTACAAGGCTTTGTGCTCGAAGAACAATACTGGATTGGGATCTTCAAAAGCCGCTAGCAAGAGTCCTTTTGCGTCATATGGAGAAGATGGAAAAACCACTTTTAAACCCGGAGTATGTGTAAACCATGCTTCATTAGTTTGAGAATGGTAAGGACCAGCCGCTACACCTGCTCCTGCAGGCATACGGATTACCGTATTGGAAACTTGCCCCCATCTGTAGTGTGATTTCGCATGATTATTTACAATCTGATTGAATCCACAAGTGACAAAATCTGCGAACTGCATTTCTACCATGGACTTCATCCCCTTGATACTTAGCCCTAGCGCAATCCCTAAGATCGCACTTTCACACAAGGGAGTATTTCTTACTCTTCCCTTTCCATACTTTTCTAAGAAGCCATCTGTGATCTTAAACACGCCGCCATAATCGGCGATATCTTGACCCATCAATACAAGGTCTTCGTGAAAATCCATGGCTAATCTAAGACCATCTGAAATAGCATCCACAAAACGCTTTTCTGATGTAGCATTATTTTTAGCCGTTGTATCTACTGATTTGTGATTGGCGTAGACATCCATTAGTTCGTAGTGGGTCTCCACATTTACTTTTGGTTGGCTATCCGCTATCTCCAAGGCATCATTTAATTCTTGCTTGATGTCTTTGGTTAGTTGCTCAATTTTATCTGTCGAGAGGAGCCCTAGTTCTAAAAGGTGTTTTTCAAAATTCTTGAGTGGATCTTTCTGACGCCACTCTTCCATCAATTCTTTTGGGACATATTTTACGCCTGAAGCTTCTTCATGACCACGCATTCTGAATGTCTGACATTCCACTAAAATCGGTTCTGGATTTTCTCTTATTTCTTTTGCCAATTTGGAGATGGTATTGTACACCTCTAGTACATTGTTGCCATCGATTGTCATCGAACGCATCCCATACCCTATACCTCGATCTGATAATTTTTCACATTTATATTGCTCAGAAACTGGGGTCGACAAACCATAGCCATTATTCTCAATCACAAATATCACTGGTAATTGCCACACGGCAGCGACGTTAAGTGCTTCATGAAATTCTCCTTGACTAGTCCCTCCTTCTCCAGTAAATACCAGAGAGCAATTCTTCTCTTCCTTTAACTTATGTGCTAGAGCCACTCCACTAGATAAAGACATTTGTGGTCCTAGATGAGAGATCATCCCCACTATGTTGTAGTCCATTGCTCCAAAGTGAAACGAACGGTCTCTACCTTTTGTAAAGCCTAACATCTTTCCTTGCCACTGGCTAAACAATCGCTCTAAAGGAACTTTTCTAGTGGTAAAAACACCAAGGTTTCTATGCATTGGAAAAACAACCTCTTCTGGCCTCATAGCTGCAGTGCAACCGACAGAAATAGCCTCCTGGCCAATTCCTGAAAACCATTTTGAAATTTTTCCTTGTCTCAGACGAATTAACATCTTCTCCTCCACCAAGCGGGGCTTTAGTAGATTCTTATATAAATCCATCAATTGAGCATCGCTCAATTGTGTTTTTTCGTATTGGATTGCTCTTGCTGTGTGCATTGAAAAGCTTATAAAGGTTGATATATAAAGATATGTACGTATTCTTGGACAAATGGTCTAATAATTTGTCAGAAAATTATTTGCAATGAACTGGGTCAAAAAGCCCACAAAATAGCCTAAATAGACCTGGAATGGAGCATGCGCTTTCAGAATCAGTCTTGAGGTACCCACCATTCCTACAAATAGAATAATCAGCATCAAAAGCGTTCGAGTAGACATACTTATGACCCCCACACTTCCGAGATTAATCAACAAATGATCAAAGTCTAAGTTCTGCATGCTGATAAGAACTATTGCCAAAAATCCTGCAATAGCGACTGCATGTAGACTGATCTTAGTAAAAAGATTGACAATAAAAGATATCCACAACGCTATCGTAGCTCCTAAAATGAATGAGGAAAGTAGCGCAGGACTGTGGTTTGGAGTCTTCACAAAAAAGACGGCAAGACCGATATAAAAAATACCGGTGACAATAAAAGGAATAATTCTATCCTTCCTATCTTCTAATTCTATAGATGGAATAAAGTCTAATTGACGCAGCATCAATAATGAAAAACTAGGCAAAAGAAAGGTAGATAGAAAAACTTGCAATAATATGATTTCATTTCCCCACACATGATTTACACCAAACATGAAAGGATTGATAGCCAATAAGGTCACCAATACATAACTTGGTATCAGCAAGGGGTGAAATAAAACAGAAACTGTATACGCTATTGCTTTAGTCATTATACTTGTATTGGAATCTAATTTCTTGATTGGAAAGTTTTCCGTTCTACTTTTAGCATTGAAGCCACCTCGTCGATATAGACTTCTACTCTTCTATTAGTAGCCCTTAGCTCAGTTGAAGAATTATCATTCACTGGGCGTTCTGACCCATACCCTACCGTGGTCAAACGGACAGGTTTGATTCTTTTCTTATATACCAAATAATCCTTTATCGCCTCCGCTCTTTGCTGAGACAAATCCATCAATTCGTCTTCTTTACCCTGATTATCTGTATGTCCCTCGATGATGATATACATATTGCTATTCTTGTTTAAGAATTGAGCCAACTCATCTAAGGCACCAAATGATTCTTTCAAAATTGCGGGTTTCGATTGTTTGAAATAAATCGGTTTCAAGTTGATCTTTGTCCCTTTTTCCATGGGTTCTAGACTCAAATCTAGCGTATAGTCTTTGAGATAAACGTAGTCCTTTTTGAAGGAGATGGAGGATTTTTGACTGATGTGTCCATCTTTTACCGCCTTGATATCATAGGTACTCCCTTTTGACAATTCCATACTATAGAAGCCATCTCTAGACACTTGGACCTCTTCATAATGCTCAGAATTGGCGTAAGCTTTGAGAATTTTTACGTCTTCTATGAGGTCTTCATTTTTTGGATTCATAACCTTCCCCTTTACCGTAACAGTTTCTTTAAGTGGTTTTTCGATTCGCACACGAAAGATATCACTAGTACCATCTCGTTTAGAGGAGAGATAAAGAAATCCCGAATTGATATCGAAAAAAGGTTGACTATCATCTGCTTCACTATTGATAGGAGCTTCCATTGGCTGAGGATCTGTCCAGTCCGTCCAAGAACTATTGACGCGCTTAGAATAGTAGATATCATTGCCTCCATATCCACCTGGTCGGTTAGAAGAAAAATACAATGTACTTTTATCGATCGTCAGAAATGGCGTGGTTTCTCTATGTTGAGAATTGATTTTGGGACCTAAACTAACAGGTTCACTCCAAGTGAAATCTCCGGTGCGCGAACTCACATACAAGTCGTTATTTCCGCTGCCATCGTTTTTCTGTAAGGTCATAATAATAACATTGCCATCTGTGCTCATCGTCAGGCCTACATCTGTGCCTTCGTTACTATAATTGGTAATGAACATGGGATAAGGAAATGACCATCCATTGTATTCCTTATATACCATAGAATACCCTTTACCCATTCCACCATCTGGACTAAATTGGTTGATGACTACCATCGCTTTATCATCCGGAGTAATTGCGCAAACAGAATTTGGCAATGCATTATTTAATGGAAATCCTGGATGCGTGACTACGTCAAAATTTTCATGGTTGGCATAGGCAATCCAAACATCCTGATTAAACTCAGATTTTTCTGGATTCTTTACTTCATATCCTGCTATAGTAGAATATATACTGCGCAGCCTTTTAGTATAGGCTCTTTTAGAGAGGCTTTTGTGAAGATCGACTTTATCCTCTATGAGCGTTTTATCATAACCAGGATATCCACATCGAGTGAAAGTCAATACTTTGCCGTCATGATTTAGTACAGGTGTTATCTCATCGTAGTTATTACTATTGATCTTATCTCCTAGCTTTTCGACAATCAAAACATCCTGAGCCTCTACCATATGGATAAAGACCCCAGATAACAGCAATAAAAAAAGCAATCTACTCCCCCTCATCAACAATTAGTGTATTTCATTCCTTAACATAAATTACTCAAAAATACGAAACTTTGCTATAGTCACAAAGGTTAAAGAGATAACCAATATACGAGTTTAAGCTTATTTTAGTATGCTTTGAGACGATTGAATACATTATTTGGAAAGTAATAAATGTTAAAATTAATAAAACACGGTCACAAGCATATTACTTAAGCGTTTTGGCGTAGTATTTGAATTAAAAGAATATATAATCCCTTCAACAACAACCATATTTCAATATTTGAGATATGCAGAAGAACTATTAACTCAGTACAAATGAATTTATCAGATTTCAACAAACTCAACGGACTTTTATCTAAGCTGGAAAGTGCAACAGACAGAGCAGCTAGAGAGGATGGTTGTTTTAGGAAGTATCACTCTAGCTCTATCAGCTCTATTAAAACTATGAGAGCAAGTCTTAAAACAATCGAGCACGGTTTGAGAACCGCCAATTATATTCCTTCAGAAGAACAAGAAGTATCAGTCATAGGATCTGCACGCAGATCTCAGGCTAGTTAAAAACGAAACATACCCCCTTTTAAAATCAACCAACTTTATCATAATGCTTTGCCCACCTTGGCAAAGCATTATGTGTTTAAAGGCTTAAGGTCTTTCTCTTTCTGAGCAAGCAAGTCAAACTTCACTAATAAGCCAGCACAAAAGAAATAAATCACACCAATTTTATCCGCTTCTACCATATCATTTATCACTAGCAATGAATATATAATAGAGAGGGAGAGTATGGAGGCCATGACAATATTGCGAGAAGCTAGATCATGCTGTCGATGGTATATTTCTTCTCCTTTAGCAAAGAGTACAAAACTGAATAAGAGGAAGAAAAATAAACCCGGTATCCCCTGCTCTACCAAAATCATCAAAAAGTAATTGTGTATTCCTGACCGCTCTTCATTGCCACTCACATAAGTCTGAAAACTGGTCAGCGTATAAGACTTATATTGGCTATAAAACGAAGAAGGACCATAGCCAAAGACTGGCTCCTCTCCTACCATATATAATCCTGCAATCCAACGATAGTAGCGCTCCGCAATTGATATATCCTGCCCCTTGAGGGTCGCCTCCAGCAAATTGTCAAAACGCTGATGCGTGATTGTTCTTTCAAAATTGGGGGTGTAGTTCATAAAATTATTGCGATGTCCTAGCCAAAAAAACAAGCTAAACAAGGTAGCTATACCTAATATGAAAGCAGGTTTTGACAGTCTCCACTTTACAATATAGTACATCCCAAAAACAATAAATACGGATGCCATGGTCGCTCTGGTATACGATAAATAGATACCTACCATCATCACCACAAAGGAAAAAGATAGGAACCACCATTTGAATGAGAAGGTAGGGTACCATCTCCGCATAAACCAGATGAATGGAAACATGATGGCAATCATAGACGCATACAATACGTGATTGCTATAGAATGGCCCCAAGATATAATTGACTCCATCAAAGGAAAAACCAATGGCAGCGTGACGCACTAAGATCACACTGATCGTAAATAATAAGGGCAGCAATATACACCACATGATGGTCTTCACATCCTCAGTATTTCTAACCAACTTCATCGTCAAGAAGAAAGCTGGTAGTACAAACCAGATCTTAGCCAAGAGATACTTGACCGATACCAATACATCACTAGAGTACAATACGGCAATCACTATCCAAGCCATATGCATAAGCAAGGCTATAGTGATTGGGTGAGTTAGATATTTCTTGGATATATTTTTTCCTTGCTGTATGAGCAACAATATCACAATACCTGTGAGTAATATCTGTAGGGGTTCGGTAAAGAAATTGAGCGCTAATCCTCCAGGCAAATCCAAATCAATGGATATAGGTATACTGATAAAAAGGAGGTAAAATAATTTTTTGTAATCTGCTATCGTAATCCAAGCGCCCACCACAAATAGTGGCAACACTATTAAAAAATACAATTCTGTAGCAATCGCCGCAAAGACACTTACTAGTATAATACTCCCTAGTATCCAAAATACATCATTGGAGTCTAGCTTTTCTATGCGAGCATTACTCAGCATTGACGATCTCTTTCCAGTTGACATCTTTATAGACATCCATAAGGATCGCAAAAAAGACAGCGAAAATAAACGTTATAAATACAGCACCGATTACTAGCAAGCTTCGCTTTGGACGAGATTTCACCACAGCTACTTCTCCT
>JALZVN010000073.1 GCA_023299965.1 Saprospiraceae bacterium
TTCCTTACGCCTCGTCTAAATCCATTCTATTCTACTTTCAACTCAAGAAACAGTTAATAGAGGTACCCTAAAGATTATTGGGGCTTGTATGCAGGCTTGGGCTATGTATGTGAAAGGAGAAGAAAATGCATTAGAAAATTTGAGATCGAATAGAATGACCTATACTGTAGTTTTTATATTGATAGGAATAATACTTTGGATTGTGAACAATGGGTTTGGCAAAGTAATAGAAACGAAGGAAACGGAGTAAATCGTTTATATCTTGGACCCAGCCATATTCGTTAGTTTTATAAACAATGTGGAGATATTAGGATTTGGAGACAAGGCACTTGCCATAATTTTTTCAGAATTTGGAAGGAAAAAGGAGAGCTAGGAATGGATTATAGCTCCTATGATGTTATTTGGGGCTAAAGTGAACGGCGAATTATTTGGAGAAAATGAACAACTCAATTCCCTAGACGAAAATGGTCTGCTTACAAATATGAAATACGACTATCGCCAAATTTATTCAACAGTCTTGCAAAAATGGCTCGGTGCAAATGATGAAATATTAGAGCAGTCGAATTTTAAGTAATATCTAAAATCGACTCCACAAGTATTATGAGAATGTACCGCGAGAGGTCGTTACGAAAAGACAAAATTCAAGAAACCGAATTATTGAAAATGCTACAATTCAATAGGTTTAAATTTTAACTGATCAAACTTTGTTAGTTTAGTAACAGCCTCGCGAGAAGGATAGTAAGGACGCTGGCTTTTTTGCCTGCGGTCATGGCTATTTTCGGACATGACGGAAGCGAACGCGGACTCCTGAATAGCCTGGTCACTTGTATAGCTGGGGGCAGAGCAGGTGGCTCGCCCAAAAAAAACACTACAGAAAAATATAATTACCCCTGCTCGAAATCACTTTTCCCATACGCATGATTGCGCTCATGGAAGTAGGTGCCACCAGGTTTTTTCTCAAACTGAAAAAGCTTTCGCCCTTCAGATCCTCGTGTTAATAACGAAGAGGGTAGTAAAATGAATACGTAGTAAATAGCGGATACAATCGAAAGTATAACGTTAATGAACTTCATGTTATTTATGAATTTGAACAGCATCTTTTAAGTCGGCGATTTTGACTCCGTTGGTGCTGGTTTTTATTTTTGAAAAAAGGAAATTGTTGATCACCAAGTAATCCATATTTGTTTGTAGGAAACAATTATAAGCATCCTCCGGCGTGCATACTATAGGTTCTCCTCGAACATTGAAACTTGTGTTGATAAGCAATCCGTATCCTGTAATATCTCGGAATGATTTTATCAACTGATAATATTTAGGATTTGACTCTGGAGTCACCGTTTGTACGCGCGCAGAAAAGTTGACGTGTGTCACTGCTTGGATCTCTGATCGATTTACATCTAGTTTTGCTCTCCATTGCATCTGGTCATAGCCTTGTGGTAATGGGCGCATCATGCTTTGATGTACATCAGTGACCAAAAGCATATAAGGCGATGGTCTGTCGATGTTGAAATATTTCTGATTTTCCTCCAGTAACACTGAAGGTGCAAAAGGTCTAAATCCTTCTCTAAATTTTATTTTTAAATTGATCTTGCGTTGCATGTCTAAGCTTGTCGCATTACCAAGGATCGATCTATTCCCAAGGGCACGTGGACCAAATTCCATTCTGCCTTGAAACCATCCAATGACGTTGTCATCCGCAATTAACTTTGCTACAGCATCACAAAGTGCTCTATCATCCTTGAACTCTGAGTATCCAAATTCGTGATTGTCAATTACCGCTTGAACATCTTTGTCTTCAAACTGTGGACCGAGATAAACATGCTCTCTTGTGCGATCTGCTGCCAACTTTTGATCAAAATATATATAGTGTGCCGCATACGCTGCACCCACTGACCCACCTGCATCACCAGAAGCTGGTTGGATGAAAAGGTGATCAAACATTTTTGTTTTCATGAGTTTTCCATTGGCTACGCAATTCAATGCAACACCACCGGATAAGCAAATATTATTACTGCCAGTAAGACGTTTTGCTTCAGCAGCCATTTTGAGTACTGACTCTTCGGTGATCAATTGGATAGCTAAGGCTAGGTTGCAATGCACTTGCTCTAGTGAAGAATCTTGCTCTCGCATCGGCATGTCAAAAATTTCTTCCCACTTCTTCACTTTAATCTTTCCACCGCTTGCCGTCGCATACTGGAAGTACTCTTGGTTGAGCCAGATAGATCCGTCTTCAGCTATATCGATCAAGTATTCCTTAGCAATCTTCACAAATCTGTTGACTTCCTCGGAGTCCACGATGCCATATGGAGCAAGGCCCATGACCTTATACTCACCATTGTTTATCTTGAATCCTAAAAATTGTGTAAATGCAGAATATAGGATACCTAGTGAATGAGGCCATCTCAATTCTTTTAGAATTTTGATTTTGTTTCCTTGCCCATGACAGATGGATGCACTCGCGTACTCTCCAACACCATCAATAGTAAGGATAGCAGCATCATCAAATCCAGAAGGGTAATATGTACCAGCCGCATGTGAAAGATGATGCTCCGTATATAGGATGCGCAACTTAGAATCATCAAAAGCTTCGATTTCTCTAAGGTGCTTCTTTATCTTGTTTTTGAAAAAATACTTCCATTTGGTAAGGATGGGGAAGTGAGATACAAACGATTTGAAACCTTGTGGTGCATAATATCTAAAAGACTCTAAATAGCGATCATGTCGCAGACCTGGTTTCTCATAGTAGACTACTGCATCCAAGTCATCTATCTTTAATCCGCTTTCACGTAAGCAGTATCGAATAGCGTTGACTGGAAACTTTTCGTCATGCTTGATTCTGGTGAAGCGTTCTTCTTGCGCTGCAGCTGCTACTCGTCCATCAATAGTGATAGCCGCTGCAGCATCGTGGTACAAACCAGATATTCCTAAAATGTTCATGTATCAGTATTATATAATTGGTGTTTTGTGTTTTTTATTATTGAGACACTTTACACGTAATACCTTGTTTTATTCAAAAACCGTTCGAGTTTTTAACGGAAACTCGTTTTTAGTCTTATTACAAACGTTAAATATTTATATTCCTATGTCTTTTGTGACCTAATTTATCGTCAATAGATCTAGAAAAGGTGGTTTTAACTAAAAAATGATACTTATTTGATGCTCAAGGGGTTAATTACGATACGAACAATTGTTCGTATTTGGTGTTAGATAATTGTATATTTGTTTGAGGCATTGGATATTTTTTTCAATTGGCCTAAATTTTTGATAGGAAAGGTGCTTTTATAATGCCCTTTATATCGTCTAAGAAAAAATCATATAATTATGGAAAAGGATCTAAACGAAATTTTTCAAGCAAAAATTGACAGAGAAGAAAAGATAGAACCGAAAGATTGGATGCCAGACGCCTATCGTAAGACCTTAATTAGGCAAATTTCGCAACATGCGCATTCTGAGATTGTGGGTATGCTTCCGGAAGGAAATTGGATTACACGAGCGCCTACGCTTAGACGTAAAGTAGCATTGATGGCTAAGGTGCAAGATGAAGCAGGGCATGGTCTTTATCTGTATAGCGCATGTGAAACACTCGGGATTGATAGAGATACCCTTTTCGAACAATTGCACAGCGGAAAAGCAAAGTATTCTAGTATATTTAATTACCCTACACTGTCCTGGGCAGATATAGGCAGTATCGGTTGGCTTGTGGATGGTGCGGCGATTATGAATCAGGTACCACTTTGTAGATGCTCCTATGGTCCGTACGCAAGAGCGATGGTACGGGTGTGCAAAGAAGAAAGCTTCCACCAAAGACAAGGATTTGAGATACTCCTTAATTTGAGTAAAGGTTCTGACGAACAAAAAGCAATGCTCCAAGAATCTGTCAATAGATGGTGGTGGCCAGCGATGATGATGTTCGGTCCCTCAGACGTAGATTCTCCTAATACGCAGCAAAGTATGCAATGGAAGATTAAGCGATTTACAAACGATGAGCTGCGCCAAAAATTTGTTGATGTCTGCTATGAACAGGCAAAAGTATTAAAAGTAACATTACCTGATCCAGACATCAAATGGAACGAAGAGAGGGGTCACTATGACTTTGGTGTCATTGACTGGAGTGAATTTTGGAATGTAGTGAAAGGAAATGGACCTTGTAATAAAGAAAGAGTAGCCGCTCGAAAAACGGCTTGGGATGAAGGTGCTTGGGTTAGAGAAGCAGCGGTAGCTCATGCAAATAAAAGAGCCGCAAGAAAAAATAAAAAAGTAGCATAAGATGGATAACAATTGGCCAATTTGGGAAATATTTTTACGCAGCAAGAATGGCTTGAACCACAAACATGTAGGTTCATTGCATGCAACGGATGCGGAGATGGCGATGCAAAACGCACGCGATGTTTATACCCGCAGAAATGAAGGGATCAGTATTTGGGTAGTAGAATCAAAACACATCTCAGCCTCTGATCCTGATGAAGGGGAGTCCTTATTTGATCCTGCTAATGACAAGGTTTACAGACACCCGACTTTCTACAATCTTCCTGACGAACTTAAACACATGTAATGGCAAATCATTTACACGATTTCTTAATCCATCTTGGAGATAATGCGCTTATACTAGGGCATAGACTTTCAGAATTGACAGGACATGGTCCTGTGCTAGAGCAAGATATGGCGATGACTAATATCGCTTTAGATTTGGTAGGGCAGACCAGAAATATTTTCCAAGTCGCGGCTAGTATACAAGGAGGCGGAGCCTCAGAAGATAGTATCGCTTATACAAGAGATGTCACTGCCTACAAAAACGTACTTTTGGTAGAGCAGAAGAATGGCGATTTTGCGAAGACTGTTACGCGTCAGTTTTTTTATGATGCGTTTAATTATCACGCTTATCAAAGGCTTTTGAAATCCAATAATAAAGATATAGCTGCAATAGCGGACAAGGCTATCAAAGAAATTACTTATCACCTTAAATGGAGTGCTGAGTGGGTCATCCGACTTGGGGATGGTACTGATGAAAGTCATCAAAGAATCAAGGATGCCATAGAAACATTATGGCCATACACTGGAGAGATGTTTAAGTTCGCAGACTACGAATTAGCTTGCCATGATGAAGGAATTTTTCCAGATATACATAGCATCAAAGGAGATTGGGATGAAGAAATAAAGAACGTATTTGCAGAAGCAAATCTGGATGTACCGGAGTCAGGCTGGATGCATGATGGCGGTAAGCGAGGGGGGCATTCTGAACATTTAGGTTTCTTACTTGCTGAAATGCAGTTTTTGCAAAGATCCTATCCAGGACAAGAATGGTAGTATGAGCGCAACTGTAAGCAAAGAGCAGATATACGATATTCTAGAAAAGGTGCAAGATCCAGAAGTGCCTGTCTTGTCCATTATTGACTTAGGAGTCGTGCGCGATGTTGTGCTCAATGAAGAGGGGATAGAAGTTGTTATAACCCCGACCTACACTGGATGTCCAGCAATGGATATGATCGAGGTAGGCATCAAATCTACTCTACAGGATCATGGCTTTGAGAAAGTAGTTATAACTACTATTTTGTCTCCTGCTTGGACAACTGATTGGTTATCCGAAGCAGGAAAAGAAAAATTGCGTGCATATGGAATCGCTCCTCCTCAAGGAGCAGCCAAAAGTAAGCGTGCTCTGTTTTCTGAGGAGTCGGGCATTATCTGCCCGCAATGTAACTCCACCAATACGGATATGATTAGCCAATTTGGTTCTACAGCTTGCAAAGCCCAGTATAAATGCTTGGATTGTGAGGAGCCTTTTGACTACTTTAAGTGTCATTAAATATATCCATTACTTTTCTTCCTATCATAAAAGACTAAAAAAGCAGCTTCGCTTTTTGTATTTTTGTGCTCAATAATTAATCACAAATTATGGAATTAATCAATTTTTCAATTGAAGGTGCAGTAGCTACTATTCAATTCAATAGACCAAAAGTATATAATAGTTTCAATAGGCCAATGTCTCTGGAAGTCCAGAAGGCTTTGGATGCTTGTGAAGCGAATAAAGAAGTAAGATGTATATGTATTACAGGTTCAGGAAAAGCATTTAGTGCAGGTCAAGATTTGCAAGAAATTCTAGATCCAGATGGACCAGAATTGTCGGTTATCCTACAAGAGCATTTCAATCCTATCATCGAGAGAATTATAAAAATAGAAAAGCCCATCGTTGCAGCGATCAATGGTGTCGCAGCAGGCGCAGGAGCAAATATCGCATTGGCTTGTGATATTACTATCGCAAAATTTTCGGCTACATTCATTCAGGCATTTTCCAAAATCGGTTTGATCCCTGACAGTGGTGGGACTTACTATCTTCCACGTATCATCGGTCGAAGCAAGGCGTCCGCTTTAATGATGTTGGGGGACAAAGTAACTGCAGAAGATGCGGAAGCCATGGGGATGATCTATAAAGTAGTCAATGATGAATTGTTTGATGAAGAAATAGCTAAGACGTGCAAAAAATTAGCTAACATGCCAACGCTTGGTTTAGGACTTACAAAAAGGGCACTACATCAAAGTTTCAAAAATGATATCCACCAACAGTTGGTTTTAGAAGATAAATTGCAATCAATAGCGGGACACTCAGATGACTATGACGAAGGGGTGCGCGCATTTGTAGAAAAAAGAAAGCCTGTCTTTAAAGGTCACTAAGAAAAATAAATATGAAAGTAGGAATTATAGGAAGTGGATCGATGGGATCTGGAATTGCGCAAGTAGCTGCAACTGCTGGACACGAGGTGTATCTGTGTGATACAAACCCTGAGGCTTTACAAAAAGCAAAAGATAAGTTGTTAAAAATTCTTAACCGTTTGGTGGAGAAAGGTAGGATGGATGACCCAACCGCGAAAGCTATTTTTGGGCGAATTTATTTCATGAATGATTTTAAGAATTTTGGAGATACAGGTTTAGTGATTGAAGCCATCATCGAAAATCTTGAAATCAAGCAATCGGTTTTCACAAAGTTAGAAGAAATCGTTTCGGAAGATTGCATTCTAGCATCAAACACGTCTTCCTTGTCAATTGCGAGTATCGCAGGTGCGTGCAAGCATCCAGATAGGGTAGTAGGGATACACTTTTTCAACCCTGCTCCTTTGATGAAGTTGGTAGAGATTATACCTGCTATCCAAACCAGCCAAGAAGTTTTAAAGAAGAGTCGAGATACGATTGACTCTTGGGGCAAGTTAACGGTTCTGGCAAAAGACACACCTGGATTTATAGTAAATCGAGTAGCGAGACCTTTCTACGGCGAAGCTTTAAGGATTTATGAAGAGGGGGTAGCCAATGTAGCTACGATTGATTGGGCCATGACAGATATCGCAGGATTTAGAATGGGACCATTTACATTAATGGATTATATTGGAAATGATGTAAATTATGTCGTGACAGAAACGGTGTTTAGGTCGTTCTATTATGATCCTCGATATAGACCTTCATTCACTCAGCAGCGCTTATCACAGGCCGGATATCATGGTAGAAAGACAGGTAGAGGATACTATGATTATAGCGAAGGAGCAGAAAATCCTGGTGCTATAAAAGATGAAAGAACTGGCGAAGCCATTGCAGACAGAATTGTTTCGATGTTGATCAATGAAGCAGCAGATGCTTTGTTTTTGAAAATTGCAACAAAAAAGGATATTGATTTAGCAATGACTAAAGGGGTAAACTACCCTAAAGGATTGTTGCAGTGGGCAGACGAGATAGGGATACGAGAATGTGTAGCGCGTCTTGACGATTTATATGATTTGTATAGAGAAGATAGATATAGATGTAGTCCATTACTTAGAAAAATGGCAAAAATGAAAGAAACTTTTTATAAATGAAAAAGCAGCTCTATTTAATAATAAGTCTATTGCTGCTTGGATACTTTCATGTTCAAGCACAAACAATTACCCAGTTAGCAAATATGCCAGAACCTGTATCTAATCAGGCAATTGCGTATGCTGAAGCAAATGAGAAAGGATATGTTTATAGTTTTTCGGGAATCGACGAGACAAAACTGTTTAGTGGTATTCATAAGAGGGCGTTTAAATACGATATAGAGAATGATACTTGGCAAACTATTGACCCTTTGCCAACGGGTAATGGGAGAATAGCTGCCGGAGCAAGTCTAGTAAAAGACAAGATTTATATAATAGGTGGCTATGAAGTTTTTGAAGATGGAGGTGAAATTTCTGTAGATCTGGTACACGTTTTTGATCCAGTCACAGACACTTATCTGCCAGATGCACCACCTATACCCGTACCAATAGACGATCATATACAGGCGGTTTGGAGAGACAGTTTGATATATGTGGTGACGGGCTGGAGCGATGTGACCAATGTTCCGGATGTTCAAATTTTTGATCCCAGTAGAAATGCTTGGCAAGTAGGGACGTCAGTTCCGAATACTAACACTTATAAAGTGTTTGGTTCTTCTGGATCTATTGTTGGAGATACAATCTATTATTCAGGAGGTGTTCGAATCATAGGAGGCTCGTTTGCTTCCTCTAATGTCATTCGTAAAGGCGTTATTAATTCAGATAATCCAACGGAAATTACTTGGTCGCATAAAACCAATTTTAGTGCTTTAGGCTATCGGATGGGAGCTGCCGTTTGGAATAATACTCGCCCCATATGGTTAGGTGGTTCAGCGGATGCTTACAATTTTGATGGGGTAAGCTTTATTTTTGGTACCGGAGTCGAGCCATACCAAAGAATTTTGGAGCTCACTCCAGAGACAAATGATCTGGAGGTGACAAGTTTAGATTTGCCTATAATGGATATTCGAGAGATCGCTCAAGTAGACCCTTCTACTGTGATTGTATGTGGAGGGATGGCTCCAGGTCAAAATGTAACAAATAGTACCTATAGCGTAGATATTGGTTTGGTGAGTACAGCGGAAATTTATTCCCCTAAGGACCTTACACTTTATCCACAACCTAGTAGTGATCGTTTATTTATAGAAGATGTTTTGGAAGGACAATATCAAGTGTATGATAAATTAGGAAGAGTACTAAAAGAAGGCGATTACACATCCGATGGTATTTTTATACGTGATCTTTTACCGGGTGTGTATACCTTATTACTAGATGTAAATGACCAAAGTATTCTTAAAGCATTTATCAAGCAATAAACAATAAATCTATTTTGGCAAATAGTTGATTACTTGCCTTATTCTATCTTTATAGACCTTGCCTACTTCTAGTGTGATGTCGTTGTATAAAGTGATACTAGCTTCTTTCCCTTTTGTGTATCTCTTCAAATGCATAAAGTTGACTACGTAGGATTTTTGAATCCTGATAAATGTAGTTCGAGTCAAAACCTCTTGAATGGATTTAAGACTTATATTAGCTATGAGTGAATTATTGTCATTGAGATAAATCATTACCTGTCTCCCTTTTGCTTCAAAATATAGAATTTCCTCTAGATTTAATTTTAATATTCCTCCCACAGAAGGTAGGGTAAGTATTTGAGATTTTAGGTTTAAATTTGTGGCCTTATTATCCTTGACATCAAAATCAAACTGCTCTTTTTTGAATATCTCTCTTATATTTTCGACTGCTTTATTGAGATCGTCAATATCGATTGGTTTCAGTAAATACCCAGAGGCCCCCTTAGTAAAGGCTTGTTGTGCATATTCTTCATAGGCAGTAGTGAAAATGATTTTAAATTGTAATTCATCAAAATACTCTACTAAACTAAAACCAGAATAATTGGGCATTTGGACATCTAAAAAAACAAGGTCCGGATTGGTTTTGTTGATGGCTTTGACCGCAGATAGGACATCGTTTGCCATTGCGACTACTTCTACATCGGTAGCATAACTTTGTACTAGACTTTGTAATGTTCTTCTAGCAGTAGGTTCATCATCCACTATAACAGCTCTAAGCTTCATTTACGAAAATTTGATAGATTGTAAGAAAATTTCAACCTTGGTTCCAGTGGCTTTGTTATCAGAGTCGTAAATATCCTTGAAGGTAACCTTATTTTCTTTTTGATGGTACTTATTCAATAATTCTATTCTCTTTTGATTGATTTTGGTAGCTTTAGAATCATAGTTGTTATTACTTAGCATTTTTATTTTATTTGATTTTATTCTTCCCACACCATTGTCTTCGATTTCTACAACTATTCCAGATTTATACTTTCTGACTCTTAAAACCAGTTTCTTGTCGCCTTCAGCATGTTTAAGCCCATGATTTATAGCATTCTCAATAAAGGGCTGTAAAAGCATGGTAGGAATTAAGTACTTCTCCGGTTCTAAATTCTCAGATAGTTCTATATTGTAATTAATCTCATTGTCAAAACGCATAGATTCAATAGACATATATACCTCCAATGCATCTAGCTCTTGCTTCAGATTTGTAAATTCCTTTTCAGAAGCATTCAGGATGTAGCGCATCATTTTGCTAAAGTTAGAAATATATTTGTTGGCCGCAATTTTGTCATCACGTAGGATATAATCCTGAACAGAATTCAAGGAATTAAAAATAAAATGAGGATTCATTTGAGTCCTTAAAGCTGTCATTTGAGATATCTTAAAATTTCGACTTTGCTCTATTGTTCGAGAGAAAAACATAAAGATCAGTAGGAGTAATAAAAAGCTCATTAAAGCAAGGAGGATGTTGAAAATAAGCATCTCACTTATTTTTTTTGGGATTATAAAGTCTACTTTTTTCAGATCCGACCACCTTGAATTTAGGCTTTTAGCTTTCAGTAAAAAGGTATATTCTCCTGGTGGCAATAAAGGGTATTGTGCAATTGATTTATCGGTAAAAATCCAATCAGAATCCAAACCACTTAGCATATACTTGAATTGAATCGATCTAGGCTTGTTAAACAAGATACCACTAAAATCAAATTTGATATTACGTTGATCACTATCCAAATGATAGTTGCTAAGTACTGAGGTATCCCTTTCATTGATTTTTACAGAATTGATTTTTATGATGGGGACTTCTTTGTCGAATTCAATATTCCTGTCTATAACGGATATGCCTTTTGTCGTTGCAGCATATATTTGATCTTCATGAATGAATAAAGAATTTATTTGTTCTGACGATAGACCATCTCCCTTGTCCAGAACCTTTATATTATAATTTTGATTGATTTTTTTGACCAGACATAATCCATTATTAGTGGCAACCCACATTTTTTCTTTGTCTTGTACTATATCTCGTATATGGTTTGATGGAAGATTATCAAGATGATATAATAAAGTATCTGATTGCATAATATATACGCCACTACCATGTGTGCCAATCCATATGTTGCCGCTATAATCTTTAGATATACTTCTAACATCTACTTGAATAGTGGATGGTAAAATTTGTTCTGCAGATCCATTTATGTGTGACTTAAATAATCCATTTACCGTGCCTATATAGGCTGCTTCATCAGATATTGGGAGAGAACAATAAGATCTTATGTTAGGAGCAATGCCGGTAAAATTTCCCCCATCAATAGAAGAAATGTAGTTGTTTTGTCCACCATTGGTCCAGATAATTTTTTTGTTAGGAGATATGGATGCAGACTTATAAAAGCCAAGCTCTTGAATAGTGGTAAAAGCCATGGTGTTTAAGTTTAAAATATTTAACTCCTTATTAGATGTAATCAAAACCCTATTTTCATCAATTATTTCCAAGCCATAAATAGAGGCAGATTTCTTCTCAATATTATGACGTAGAATTTCAATATTCTCATTATTGAGTACGACTACTTCTCCCTTGCTCGTACCATAGACAAGGTGGTCCAATAGATGAACCATCCTTGTGATATTATTTGACTTTTCGTCAATAATTTTTTCAATGTTCGTTTCATGGAGTTTTATCAAGCCTTGATCGGTTGTTGTAAGCCAAATATTATCTTGATTGTCCAGGGTTACAAATCCACTGTTTGCTCCTTTAAAATATCCTTCAATGCTACTTTTACTAGAGTCGGGAGAAGATATTTTATAAAATCCTGACTGGCTTGCGATCCAGAGACTTTCGTGATTATCTTTAGTTAGATTTTGAATACCTTGATTAAAGTAAGGCTGAAATTTTTTTAAAAAAGGACGAATATTTTTTGAAACAACATCATATTCAAAAAGCTCATCATCGTATTCGAATATTTGATTTCCGTTCTTCATCACCACTCTCTTGGCGTAAAACTTATTGATATTGAAGTTTTTGAAAGTCAATTCCTGCCCCTCAATTGAAAGAAAAATACCTTGACCTGTTAGTGCAATTTTTGTTGATTCGAATAAATATCCAGGGGATTGGAGTAGGTTTAATTGTTGCTCGTAAGAATTGTAAGAATACTTCAACTCCAAGGTCTCCACGTCAAAACCACATGCTAAAGGATTGTGCAAGTCATTCAGCCAAATATACCCATTTTGATCATCGGCTATACTAACGATGCGATACGATGCTTCAATGAATGGATAGTCAAGTTGCTCAAGTTTGCCATTTTTAATGTAAAACACTTCACCAGATAGCTCTACCATCCAAATTCTGTCCCAGCTATCTTTGAAGATTTGAATTATTTCCTTGTTCTCCAATTCTGGATACGAACAGGGCTGAAAATTTTGCCCATCAAAACTTACTACACCGGCCTCGGTAGCTATCCACAAGAATCCTTCAGGATCCTGGATGGCATTATAGCAATAATCACTAGGTAGCCCGTCTTCTTTGTAGAATTGAGTAGTGATATATTCCTGCGATTGACCTATTTGAATAAGCAAAAATGAGAATAAGATTATATGCAAGAATGTCCTTTTCACTGTTTAAAATTACAATTTCTTGGAGTGCAATACCTGTTCAGAGTTAATTTATCCTTAAAAAACTTTAACTCTAAGGTTGTCAGGCTATTATAAAAATATATTTTTTCAAATAAAATGCTATTATCTAGTTCAAAACTAGCTTTTATTAGCGCAAATTTCCGTATTTTTACAGCTATGAGTGAGGATAAAAAATCTGCAAAAAACACAAATTATGGTGCCAATAATATTCAGGCACTAGAAGGTCTTGAAGCGGTTAGAAAACGACCAGGGATGTACATTGGTAGTACAGATACCAAAGGGTTACATCATCTTGTTTGGGAGGTAGTAGATAATTCTATTGATGAGCATTTAGCGGGACATTGTTCTGAAATAACGGTAAAAATCCTGAAGGATAATTCCATCGCCGTTACCGATGATGGTAGAGGTATTCCTGTTGGGATGCATGAAAAACTGCAGAAGTCCGCACTAGAGGTAGTTATGACAGTACTTCATGCTGGTGGTAAGTTTGATAAAGACACCTACAAGGTATCTGGTGGACTTCACGGGGTAGGGGT
>JALZVN010000074.1 GCA_023299965.1 Saprospiraceae bacterium
TTTTGAAGTGCTTTGATTGGGGTCATACGCAATGTTAAACTACAAATGGTATTACTCCATCCCCATTCCTTTATCAGCTAATCTATTCATCCCAGCCTTAGCTTTTTGATGCAAGCTGGTTCGATATTCATCAGGATCCATATCAATACAAAGCTGATAGTATCTCTTTGCTTCAGGATAATCCTTCAATCCTTCATAGATTAAGCCACATTGTAAAGCCGCATTACAAGAGAAGAAATAAGGAGAATTTATACCAACGGCAATAGTAAATTTGTAGTTGTTAAGCGCCTTAGGGATATTTTTTTGAGCATGATTGATTCTACCCAGTCGGTATGCATATTCCAATCTGTTCTTTTCATCAGTATATTGATTTATAGATTGTCCTTCCAGTAGTTTTTCTGCCTTGTCATAATATCCCCCATCAAAAAGCAACCGAGCGCTAAGCAATATGGGATCCGGAATCACTTCTTTGCTTGCCTCCTTCATGGCACTTTTGTCGCTATCCACTAAAGTATTGCCCCGTATTTGGCATAGACGCATATTGTTTTTGTAGGCAAGCGTGTTCCCATGGATGAGATAGTGCCAAGCCAACTTCTGGTACGCATCTTTGATCAGATTGACACCTCTATAATTGTTGAGATAAGATTCAATGTATTCGTCAGCAATTGGATCCAACGCATATAACATAGCATAGCCTTGTAGTAAATCTAAATAGTAGAAAGAAAGATACTGTGCCTCACGTGGTCTCTGTTGGAGGATCTTCAACGCTTCAGCAGATCGTCCGGTCCGCATAGCGATATTGGCAGTAGCGAAGCATGCTAAAGGATTCTTCTTTATGTCAAGCTTAGCCTCCGATATGGTCTTCCAGGCGAGATCCGATTGATTGTCCAAATGCAGCAATAAGAAAGCATAACTGACAATAGTTTCTTTTTCAAAAATGAAATTATTCTGCTGACTATATTCGATAACCTCCTCTAATTCTAATTTGCCCAGTGCTATGGTTCCCTCCATACCCCCAATCAGTTTGAGCCCCCATCTATAATTGTCTGGGATGGTTCCCACTATTGCATGTATGATGCCTAGACTCTTTAGCGATCCTTTGAAATGAGGAAAGCGCTCTAGATTAATTTCCAACTGCTTATAGGCTCTATTGACTTCTGTAAAAGCTTGAAAGTATTCCTCAAATTTCAGACGAGTTATAGCCCATTGCAATTGTATCTCCGCTTGGCTAAATAAATAGTAGGGGGAGTCCTTAGGACCTTGCTTGATTTTTTGGAGCCGCTTATTTTTATTCCCTTCTAAGTTTTCAAACTCTTCAAACTCTTCGTTGATGAAGATTCTAAAAAAATCTAGATAGTTCTCGATGTGATAAACACTCAGATTGTTTGGTTCTACTTTTTTTATAGAGTCGACAAGAACCCGACCTTCATCAATTTGGAGAGAGATGATCTTTTCATAGGCTTCCGTAATTAGAGGGCTGTATTCGAAGTAGTACTCCGCTTTTGCGTGGATAGTAAACAGCAGAAAGCTTACCAGTAAAAAAAGATTTTTAAAGAAATTCATCAACATTAAAGATATAACGAATAATGCATAGAATTAGTGAGATTGTTAACTGGATTTTATTCAATAAGGTCTATGACTATAGTAGGGTGACAAATACTAAACCATGGATCAAAAGTATTTATTTGATAGACAATACATTGTCTATCAAATAAATACTTTAAAGTTGAGCTAGTAATTCACAAAATGTACAGAACCAGTTATATAAAAAAAGTGCCTTTGGAAATTAATCCAAAGACACCATTTGTATTCATTAGGTTTTTGATATTTATTTCTTCTCCGTCAATGAAGAGTCGACTAGCACTCTTCCACAGTGCTCACAAGCGATAATCTTCTTACGCATTCCGATTTCTAATTGTATTTGAGGTGGAATCTTGTTGAAGCATCCACCGCATGAGTCTCTCTCTACCGTCGCTACAGCAAGTCCATTTCTGTATGCAGATCTTACCTTGTCATAAGCTCTAAGCAATCTATCTTCGATTACCTTTCTTTGCTTATCTCCTTTCTTGTTAAGCTTAATTTCTTCTTTGTCTGTCTTCTCTTTAATCTTCTCTAACTCTACTTTTTTAGCTTCAAGATCATTTTTCTTCTCTTCCCACTTGCCCTTAGCATTTTCTAGAGACTCATTTTTGATCTCCATATTAGACTCAGAGGTTCTGATTTTCTTAGTAGAAAGTTTGATGTCTAACTCTTGGTATTCCAATTCCTTAGTTAAGGCTTCAAATTCTCTATTGTTCTTCACCTCATCCATCTTCTTCTTATACCTTTCCGCCAACATTTCAGCTTCCTTGATCTTATTAAGATGATTTGTTTTCTCCGTTTCTAGGTCTTGGATAGCTGACTCAAGCTTACTTACTCTGGTTCCTAAACCAACTATTTCATCTTCTAGGTCATTCACCTCCATTGGAAGTTCACCTTTTAAGATTTGTAGCTTATCTATTTCAGAATCAATCGCTTGCAAGGCATATAACTGTCTCAGCCTATCTTCTATTGTTAAATCTTTATCTTTAGTGGTAGCCATTATTATTAGAATTTATGGTATTACTAAGTGTGTATTAGTAATAATACACAGGATTTGTACTAATTTTCGTACAGTGGGTCGCAAAATTACTAAATTTTTTCGTTATTAACTCATGTAATAGCTCAATTGTGTATTGCTCTGATTCATAATGCCCTATGTCTGCAATGATTATTTTTCCATCGGCATCAAAAAACTCATGATATTTATAGTCAGATGTTATGAAGATGTCTGCATCTTGGCGTATGGCATGAGGTAGTAAAAATCCTCCCGATCCTCCACATACCGCAACTTTACTGATTTTGCGTCCTAGCACGGCAGTATGCTTAAAAACCTTCAAAGCCATGACTTTCTTAAGTCTGTTAAAAAAGGTGTGCGCTGATATTGGTTTGGATAAAGTACCGACCATGCCTGATCCTACTTCAATATTAGATTGATCAATAGGCGATGTGCTATAATTTAGCTCTTTAGATCCGGTACTGCTTTGAATGAAGTGAACTAAGTCCCCAATCTGATTTTGAGCGATTGTAGCTTCATACTTCATCTCTGCATTTTCACCCTGTTTCTTGTTATTGTGCACAGTTAGCAGCCCATGTACATTCTTAAACTCAAGAGCAACTCCTTTCTTATTTCGAGCCTTTTGATATGCGTTTATCTCCATAGCAGATAGGTAAAATTGAAAATTCACCAAGTTTTGCTTTGGAGCTAATATCTGGATATTTTGGAGAGAAAGCTTTTCGGCAATTTTAGTATTGACGCCGTTCCTGTAGACATTGTCTAGATTTGTATGGATGGCATAAATACAGATGTCATTTTTGATTGCTTTTATGATTGTCCTTTCTACATAGGTCTTTCCATTAAAGCGCTTCAATCCCTTGAATACGATCGGGTGGTGTGCAACGATCACATTACATTTTTTCTCTATCGCTTCATCGATAATCGCCTCGGTACTATCCAGACAAATAAGGACTCCAGTAATATTTGTGTTCGGGTCACCTATGAGGAGACCAGAGTTGTCATAAGATTCCTGATAAGCGCTAGGCGCGATGGATTCCAGATGGTTTATTAACTTTTGTAATTTCATGTGCAGTGCGACTTATTTTGATCAAGCACCTTTTATGCGAGCTTCGATCTTGGTGCTAGAGTAACCCTCTAAAAAAGAGAGTACTTCTACCGTACCTCCGTGCTTTATAGTTACGTCGTATCCTACGATTTGGTTCGGTTTATAGTCTCCACCTTTTACCAGGACATCAGGTAGCACAGATTCGATCAGAGACAGAGGAGTGTCGGCGTCAAAAACCACTACAGCATCTATAAATTGGAGGCTCGCGAGCATCATCGCTCTGCTTTCTATGTCATGTATAGGTCGATGATTGCCCTTTAATCTACGTACCGAGGCATCAGAGTTGAGGCCTACGACTAGGCGATCCCCTAGAGCACGTGCCTCCGCGAGATAGCTGAGGTGCCCCAAGTGAAGCAGGTCAAAGCAACCGTTGGTGAAGATGATTTTATCCCCCTGTTGGCGCCATGTATTTACGTGCGTAGAAATATGTTCTGGAGCTATTAATTTAGCTTTGATGTGATCAAGCATTTTCGATTAAGTCAGCTGGTTTGTAATTCCTGTTAAGATAGCCAATTATAGAGAATCCAAGTATGCCAAAAGTGATATTCGTGGCCAGCTGTATTGTACAGAATGAAATGTTAGAAAACGATGCTGCATCAAATTCAGAAATTCCATACATCCCTAGCGCCACTATAGTCAAGTAGTGATAAGATCCCATTCCTCCTGGCGAAGGAATCACAATTCCCCATGCCGCAAACACAAATGCCATTAGAGCGGCAATCGGAGGAAGATTTTCTGTAGGTGCAAAGGCAAAAAAGCTGACGTAGACCATCATGAAGTACATGACCCAAATCAGGATACTGTGAAATAAAAAAACAGGTACGTTGTCCAGCTTGCCGATACTCAATATCCCTTCCTTAAATCCTAGTGCCACATTGGCCATTTTTTTATAAAAAGTGGATTCAGAAAAAGCAGATCTAAAGAAGAAAAGGCTGAGTATACCACCACCTACAATGCCTGCTAAGATCAACAGTTTTGTCCAGCCCAGTTTCCCAAAAAAATCGCCCATAGGCTTACCGAAGTAGCCCCAGATTTTATCATACTCCAGGATTAATGCTAGAGCAGATACGATCAGAATACTGATGACATCGAGTAGTCGATCTATGACAACGGTACCCATGACTTTTTCGACGGGTATATTTTCATATTTACTCAATGTCCCTGCTTTGACTACTTCACCAGCGCGGGGCAAAAACAAATTGGTAAAGTACCCAATCATGGTACAGAGAAAGGTATTTATTAGGCGCACGTCTCTTCCCAATGGCTTGAGCAGCATCTGCCAACGTAGCGCTCGGCTGACATTGCTGATAGAGAAAGTGACAAAAATCATAAATATCCAAAATGGACGCGCAGACTTGAAGTCGTCTACTAGTTTGTCCCCAAAATTGCAGTCTTCAAGAGCAGCCCCTTTCGACATACATTCCTCCACATATTTTGCAGAAAAACTGTTGAACAAATAATAGAGAATACCCAAGCCGACACTTAGGAATAAGACGAATTTGATAACCTTGATTAGCGTTTGTTTCACACGTGTTTAGACTAGCTTGTTGTCATCATCAGGGAATACTGCGATAGGCTTATATTTCTTTGCTTCTTCTACATCCATCAAAGCATATGATATAATAATGACGATATCTCCGACCGCTACTTTACGAGCAGCAGCTCCATTTAGGCAGATAGTACCTGAGCCTCTTTTACCTTTTATGACGTATGTCTCTAGGCGTTCACCGTTATTATTATTCACGATTTGCACACGTTCTCCTTCTATGAGATTGGCTGCATCCATCAAGTCCTCGTCAATGGTAATACTCCCGACATAGTTCAGGTCAGCCTGTGTAACCGTAGCACGGTGAATCTTGGATTTAAATCTTTGTATTAGCATAATAGTCACAAAGTTACTCAATATTATAAAGTATTGCTACCATTTGATTTTTCTTTTTTGGGACCTACCCTGACTATCCCGGGTAGGTCGGGATAGTCAGGGTCGCTATGTTTCAGGCTCGCTATTCAGCTCGGTCCTACTGACGGAGAGACCCATCGATCACCTACCTGCGCAAAGTCCCTCCCCTTGCACAGCGCTAGTTCAAAAAGGGGTAGAGGCATGCGGGTATGTATGGGGACGTGTGTATGTATGGGCGAGTGTATGGGCAAATTGCAAATCGCCCTTACGGTTTGTTCGCGCCCTTACTACCTGGACCCTTACTACTACTACTCGTCTTTTACGGTGATAGACTACGGTATTTACCCTTAGCTAGACCATGAGGTCAGCTGTAGAGCACTTTGTGCGTAAGGACAAGGGATAGTAGTCATGCGACTTGTCGCGACTGGAGCGCAGCGGAACGTCGGGACGAGGAAGCAGTCCCGATTTTTTTCATCGGGACCGGAGCGTATGCGGAGTGACGCATAGCGCGGTCCCGACCAAGAGACATCGGCTACGCCGATGTCTCTTGGTCGGGATGGCCCCAAATTATTCAATACTTAGCTTGTAAGGATCATGTTGTCAATCAGGCGTACGTCCTTCATGTAGGCGGCTACGCAAGCAACGAGATTAACTCCATCTTTCACAGTATCGGTGGAGAGGAGGCTTTTCGCATCGACAATCTCGAAGTAATCAAGCTTCATTCCAGCGGCCTCGATGGTCCCTATGGCTGCCTTTTTAAGGTCCAAAACAGGACTTTTAGCAATGTTTTGCTTCGTATCTGATAGCACTTGATGTAAAACCTTGGCGGTCTCCCGATCTGCATTGGAGAGTCGTTCATTACGGGAGCTCATTGCCAGACC
The DNA here is from genome assembly GCA_023299965.1 of Saprospiraceae bacterium. Classification (GTDB taxonomy): domain Bacteria; phylum Bacteroidota; class Bacteroidia; order Chitinophagales; family Saprospiraceae; genus JALZVN01. Next base: position 6,483 of record JALZVN010000074.1, read on the forward strand.
ATGCGGCTCTCGTATGATGGGACAAACTATGAGCGTGGTTTGGCGCCCTTGCTGTTCAAGCATGTTGCGGACTATGGCAGCTTGTTGATAGTCCTTTTGACCCATATATAGCTGGTCTGGCTGCACTATGTTGAGCAAGCGGCTGACCACCTGCACCATCCCCTCAAAGTGCCCAGTCCTGAATCGCCCCTCTAAAACCTTGGTCAACTGACCAAAATCAAGGCTTAGTTCAGTTTCGAGATTAGGAGGGTAAATCTCTGCTACATCCGGGGCAAAAAGCACATCCGTATGGGCATCACCCAGCATTTTTCCATCTTTAGATAGATTACGTGCATACTTTTTCAAGTCATCTTCATTGTTAAATTGAGTAGGATTGACAAAGATGCTGCAAACGGTGACGTCACTGCCTAGATTGGAGGCTTCTATGAGCGAAATATGGCCAGCATGAAGCGCTCCCATAGTAGGAACATAGCCTATGCTTTTGCCATTATTTCTCAATGCAACAAGATAATTTTGAAGATCTTCTACTTTTTTAAATATATACATGACTTGTCTCGTTTTCTTTACAGTTATCTTATGATACCAATTGATTATCAATTGTTTATTTAGTTCTTTCCCTTACCATATAGGTAGGATAGCTTCATTTTAGCTGTTTGGGGGCAAATATAGGATTTAACGCTTCTTTTTTAAGAGGTGTTTAACAGATGTATGTGCCAATTTCAGCAAGAAGTGCTTTATTTTTATTAAATTTGCACTCTTAAAATGAAGACATTTCTCATGGGTTTTGCTATTGTTTAATGAAAACACGCCCTAAAATGTCTTTTGCAACATCGGAAAGACTTTGTTGGTCACACAGAAAATTTGATTATGTCGAAGAAAAAAGTGTTAATAGTAACACAGGAGATGCAGCCATATACAGCACTCTCAGAGGTAGCAGCGATTGCGAGGAAATTACCACAATATATACAAGAAAAGGGAATGGAGATCAGGGTTTTAATGCCCCGATTTGGAACAATCAACGAACGTAGACATCGCCTACACGAAGTGGTTCGTCTTTCTGGAATGAATATCATTGTAGATGACGATGATTTTCCTTTAATAATAAAAGTGGCTTCATTACCTGGAGCTCGTATGCAAGTCTATTTTCTAGATAATGAAGATTTTTTCAAGAGAAAGTCTGTTTTTGAGGATTCAAAAGGAAAACCATTCAAGGATAATCCAGATAGAATGGTGTTTTTCTGCAAAGGCGTAATCGAAACAGTTAAGAAATTTGGATGGCCGCCAGACATCGTGCATTGCCACGGTTGGATGACAAGTTTAGTTCCTTTTTATCTGAAGACAGCATACAAGAACGAACCTCTTTTCCAAAATTCTAAAGTAGTGTACTCGCTATACAACGGAACGATGGAAGAGTCATTCGGTGATAACTTCTTGGAAAAAGCAACGATTAATAATCTTGAACCGGAGGATCTTAAAGATTTTACATCAGATGGCAAAATCACCCTGCACAAAGGGGCGCTTCTGTCTGCTGATGCTGTGATCCATGGATCACATGAGATTTCTGAACAAGATAAAAAGACGGTATCAGAACTTAAAGTTCCTGTATTGGACTTTCAGAATGAAGAAGGATTCTTAGCCGCATACCTTGAGTTTTTCAATAATCTAATGGAAAGCGAGGTAGAATCAGAATAAACATCTTAAAATACAACCCTTAGGGCCTATTTCTATACTTTGATGGGATATATATTTGATAACCCGAATAGGTATATTCGATCCAAATGATTGCTTGTGATTAAACTTATTTTTAACTGTTTAGTACTGTGTTCATTGTTAGCCATAGTTGCTTGCAATAATCCAGCTGATATTGATGCAAATATCATTGATATTGATATCATTGACGTACAGACAAGAGATGATTTTGACTTATCATCCTATACGACCACTGAAGATTCAATAATTACATTTCAGCAGGTTTCCTCTTTTGTGTTACTTAATAGATACCCTTTTGGTATATACGAAGATCCCATTTTTGGTCAATCAACAGCTTCTATTCCTGCTCAATTTTTATTGTTGGACGCAGCTCCTGATTTTATTAACGCAATTGTTGATTCGGTAATCTTAGAAATTCCATTTAGTGATGATCAACCTTTTTATGGAGATACTACGGAAATGCTGGGAATTGAGGTGTTGCAGATTTCTGAGACTTTAGATTTTAACACAGAATATTTTACAAACCACGTCACAGAACTAGAAGGTGCACCTATCGGTACCTTTGAAGGGATGCCTAATTTTAGAGATAGTGTGGAGGTTTATAGATGGGAGGCAGACTCCTTGACAATAGATACTTTTCCACCACTTATAAGAGTTACACTGGACAATGCTTTTGGACAGAGTATCTTAAATTCTCCGGAGGGAGTCCTGAATACAAATGCAGATTTCTTAGAAGAATTCAAAGGATTATTTATTCGACCTACAAATCCTAATAGAGGTTTGGTAGCGTTTGATGTTCAAGATATAACTTCTGCCCTTCAGACGGGTATTCCAGGAGTTACTGTTCAGATATTTTATACCCAAAATGGAATCAGAGATCAATACGAAATTGCAATAGAGCAAAATCTATCTGTAAAGTTTGAGGAGTTCTCAACGGATATCAGCGGTTCTACTGTGGAGATGTTTTTAGAAGACGAATTACTTGGAGATAGCTTAGTATTTGTACAAGGTCTAAATGGTACGAATGCTGTAGTCAGATTGAATGACGTAGAGGATCTAAATGGAACCATTATAAATGGAGCCTTTTTAGAGGTCTTCGCCCAAGTTCAACCTGGTGAAGAGGATTTGTATCCGGTCAATGAGCAGTTAGTGCTTCGAGAGCCACAATCTGACGGAACTTTATTATTTACCAGAGATTTTGAGTTAGCCTTAGCTGTAGGTAGTATATCTGCCGCAGGTGGTGAACCAGAAGATATGGGCAATGGTATATTCAGATATACTTTTAATATCGGAGCTCAATTGCAGGACATCATAGAAGGTGTTACTTCCAATGAAGTAGTCATAAGAGCGAATGCAAAAGTTTCTACCATGAATAGAACTGTTATTTTTGGACCAGGACATAGCACCTATCCTATGAAACTCAACGTAACATTTACTAACCTATAATTTTCCTATGTGTGGAATAGTTGCCTATATCGGCGCAAAAGATGCATACCCAATCCTGATTAATGGATTAAAAAGATTAGAATACCGAGGCTATGACTCCTCTGGTGTTGCTGTTTTGAATGGAGACCTTCAAGTGTATAAGAAAAAAGGAAAGGTCAAAGATTTAGAGAACCATGTAGGTCACGACAGAGTAAAAGGGAATATTGGTATCGGTCACACGCGATGGGCTACGCACGGCAAACCAAATGATGTCAATGCGCATCCACACGTTTCAGGAAACGGACGTCTTTCTTTGATACATAATGGTATTATAGAAAACTATGTTCCGCTCAAGGAAGCCTTAATCAAATTGGGGCATACTTTTGAAAGTGATACTGATACGGAGGTGATGACTCACCTCATAGAAGAGATACAAACTAGAGACAATTTGCCACTGGATGAGGCGGTAAGAATAGCTTTGACTAAAGTAGTCGGCGCCTATGCAATTGTGATTTTAGATAAAGAAGATCCTGATGTATTGGTAGCAGCTCGTAAGGCAAGTCCACTAGTAATCGGAATAGGTAAAGATGAGTTTTTTGTAGCTTCTGATGCTTCGCCAATCATAGAGCATACCAAGAAGGTAGTTTACCTCAATGATGAGGAAATTGCTGTGATCAACAGAAACGGAACACTCACTATAAAGAATATTGATAACCAGGTTCAAAATCCATTCATTGAAGAGTTGGATTTGAAATTGGATGCAATCGAGAAAGGAGACTATGACTCCTTTATGCTGAAAGAGATTTTCGAACAGCCCGATTCTATTCTCAATTGTATGCGTGGTAGAATTAGCGCGGAAGAAGGATGGATCAAAGTGGGCGGTATCGAAACCAAGATGGAGGAGTTTCTCAGCGCGAGAAGATTTATCATTGCAGCTTGTGGAACCTCTTGGATAGCGGGTTTGATAGGCGAGTATCTTTTTGAAGAACTAGCGCGAATCTCCGTAGAGGTAGAGTACGCATCAGAGTTGAGGTATAGAAACCCGATTATAGATGAAAAGGATATTGTGATTGCTTTGAGCCAATCTGGAGAAACGGCTGATACGATGGCTGCTTTGACTTTGGCGAAAGAGAAAAATGCAACGCTTTACGGTATAGTGAACGCAGTAGGATCTAGCATAGCACGATTGACCCATACCGGCTCCTATATACATGCTGGACCAGAGATAGGGGTGGCTTCTACCAAAGCCTTCACTGGACAAGTGACGATGTTGACTATGATGGCGATCTACTTAGGCTATGAAACGGGTAGAATACCTAGACCGTATTATATCCAGCTTCTAAAAGAGCTAGAAGAGATCCCAGGAAAGGTTAAGAAGATCCTTGAACTGAATGAACAGATCAAGGCTATAGCCCACGAAATGAAGGATGCTACCAATGCACTATATCTTGGTAGAGGGTACAATTTTCCAGTAGCGCTGGAAGGTGCCCTAAAATTGAAAGAGATTTCATATATCCATGCAGAAGGATACCCAGCGGCAGAGATGAAGCACGGTCCGATTGCCTTGATAGACGAAAATATGCCAGTTATCGTGATTGCAACAAATATCAGTGCACACGGTAAAATGGTAAGTAACATTCAGGAAGTGAAAGCAAGAAAAGGAAAGGTTATTGCGATCATTAATGAAGGAGACAATACAATAAAAGAAATTGCAGACTTTGTAATAGAAATTCCGGAAACGGATGAGCCATTGACACCTTTGTTGTCCGTGGTACCTTTACAGTTGCTATCTTATCATATAGCGATTATGCGTGGATGTGATGTAGATCAACCACGGAATCTAGCAAAATCAGTAACAGTAGAATAACGATTTAAAATCAATATAATATGGGTCATTACGAGTCACATAATATGGAATACAATTCTCAAAAAGAGAATTTGATCATACCAGAATACGGAAGAAATATTCAACAGTTGGTAATGCATGCGCTTACCATTGAAGAAAGAACGGAGAGACAAGATTTTGTGGAGCGTATCATCAAGTTGATGATGCAGATGCATCCTCAAAACAAAAACATGGAAGACTACAAAGAAAAATTGTGGAGACATGTTTTTAGAATTTCTGATTTTCAGATTGACGTAGACCCTGTAGAGGGAATGGAAGTGCCTACACAAGACAACTCTTATGTCAAGCCAGATGCGATGGGATACCCAGATGCAGTAGCTCGTTTCCGTCACTATGGTAAGAATGTACAGCGTATGATCGCTAAAGCCTTGGAGATGGAAGATCTAGAAAAGCAAGGGCACTACGCAGCTGTGATTGGAAACTACATGAAGTTGGCTTACCGTACATGGGCTGCAGAACACTATGTGAGTGATGAGGTAATCGTTCAAGATTTAGAAGCTTTGAGTGACGGAAAATTGACCCTGTCTACTTCACTTTTAGATAGATTGCCCGCTACTCCAAGTATTAACACTCGTCACCGTAAGAAGGGTGGTTCTGTACAGAAAAGAGACCATCGTGAAAACAATAAGAGAG
>JALZVN010000075.1 GCA_023299965.1 Saprospiraceae bacterium
ATGTCTAGTGGGGCTCATTTATGAAGAGTCGATACCGATGAACTTATTGAGCTATACGACCTATCGTTCTCCTTTGCTAGATAGAAAGGTGAAGATAAAATCGTTTCAACCGAGTATAGAAGTAGTGTTGACAGAAGATGTACCCACAGAAGACGTCTTTAAAGCCTATACCGATAGTGGAGAGGAGGTTAAGGTAGCTTATCATATCAGTGATCGCAATGAGAATTTTGACGCTAGTATAGAACTGCTGAAAACAAAATTTAGGCTTCCCATCACAGTGAATCTTATCGATGTGGAGATAGATCAAGCAGGTGTGTATAGACCAAAGGCTTTTGTGATCCTACCAGATTATTTGATGGACGTAACAGCCATTGCAAACTGTTTTAAAAACTATGGGACAGAGCCCAATTTGTACTTGCTCAATAAGATCAAGCCGTTTCATTCTTCAGTGCCGCTGATGATTGGAAATATTGCCAATTTCTTTTTGGATGAATTGGTAAATCAGTCGGATGCAGATTTTGATGAACTTTTTATACAAGTATTTCGCCTTAATCCAATGGCTTTCGCATTGATGGATGACCGTACCATTATTGAGATTAGAGACAAGTGCAGACAACACTATGATAATCTACGTAAAGCTTTGATGGTAGAAATCAAAGGAGAAGAGATAGATCCAGAGTCTATGGTTTTAGAGCCATCCTTTTATTCTCAGAAGTATGGTCTCCAAGGGAGACTGGATGTACTAGATCTGGGAGACGAGGGTAAGAATTCTATCATAGAATTGAAGAGTGGTAAACTATATAAGCCCAATTCTGACGGGATCAATCCTAGTCATTATGTACAAACCTTGCTGTACGATTTGCTAGTTCGCTCTGTGTATGGAACGCGGGTAAAATCCATGAACTATATATTGTACTCCGCTTTGTCAGATCGAGCGCTGAAGTATGCTTCGCCATCTAGTGCTACACAGATGGATGCGATACAAGTGCGCAATATTATGCTTTCTTTAGAAGAGGATTTATGCGCACTAAGACCTCATAAGGAGATAGACTTGGGGCTTATAGATCGCATCTTGTCTAGCAAAGATTTGGTAAAGGTCAGTGGTTTTGAGTTGAATGACTTAAATAATTATGAAGAGCTGAGCGACTCTTTAGACAATCTTGAAAAACCATATTTCTTGTCTTGGATGGGCTTTATAGCAAGAGAACAGAAGATAGCGAAATTGGGAGATGATAACGCTTATTATAGTAGAGGTCTATCTTCACTTTGGAGAAATACTTTGGCGATAAAAGAAGAAAGCTATAGCATACTTCAACAACTGGAATTGGTTGATCCTGAAGGCGCTGCACAAGATGAAGCAGTAATAAAATTGGCTAGAACGAGCCATACTAATAAACTGGCGAATTTCAGACAGGGAGATTTGGTCGTTATTTATCCTTATAGAAGTGAAGTAACAAATGTCTTGCGAGAGCAGATGTTCAAATGTACCTTGGTGGCTATAGATGCGGAATTTGTGTCGATACGATTACGCGCCAAGCAATCTAATATCTCCATTTTTGAAAAGAATAAATTTTGGAATGCGGAGTTGGATAAATTGGATACCGGGTTTCATAATATGTATCGTTCTCTATATAGATTCCTGGCGCATAAAAGAGGGGAGAAGGATTTGATTTTGGGTCGAATCGCCCCGGCTGCGCCAGAGACAATATCTATTGAGAAATGTAATGAACTCACAGAAAAACAACAAGAGGTTTATGAAAAGCTGATCGTCTCTAAAGATTACTTTTTGCTCTGGGGTCCTCCTGGCACGGGAAAGACCAGTGTACTCTTAAAGAATGTGGTATCGCATTTTATAAACAATTCTGAAGAGTCTATTTTGCTCATGGCTTATACCAATAGGGCCGTAGATGAGATTTGCAGTGCTTTAGAATCTATTCCGGGTTTTACAGGAGAAAGCTATATTCGCATAGGTTCAAAGTATGCGGCAGGTGCAAGGTATGTCGACAAATTGCTCAGCAACAGAATGAAGGGCATCTCTAAGCGGAAGGAGCTGACTGAGTTGATTGCTGGCAAACGTGTATTTGTAGGTACCTTAGCAAGCTTACTTGGAAAAACCGATTTGTTCAAATTGAAGACTTTTGATCGTTGTATTATAGATGAAGCAAGTCAAATACTAGAGCCCATGATGTTGGGTATATTGCCTTATTTCAAACACTTTACACTTATAGGAGATCATAAACAACTGCCTGCTGTAGTTGCTCAGAGAAAGACATTCACCAAAGTACAGCATCCAGAATTGTTGGATATCGGATTGCGCGATTTGCGGGATTCTTATTTTGAAAGACTTTATCAATTAGCTCAGAAAAAAGGATGGACACACGCCTACTCTAACCTCAGTGAGCAAGGTCGCTGCCATGAAGATCTGATGGCTTTTTGTAGTGCGCATTTTTACGATGGTTTTTTGGACCTTTTACCTAAGACACGGCAGCTACAATCTGAGCCCTTATCTTTTGAAAAATTGGATGGAGTATCTAATTGGCCTTCACTCTGCAAGGAGCGCTTAATATTTGTGAACACATCAGCTGAGCTATCTGGAAATGCCAAAATGAATACCTACGAAGCGAAGACTGTGGCGTCAATAATGGAGGATTTGATGACCCTATATCAGGAAAATGGATTGTCCATTCAGCAAGATACCTTTGGTGTGATCACTCCTTATCGTGCCCAGATAGCTTGCATTAAGCATACATTTGATGAGCTAGGTATCAAGCATGATATAATTTCTGTAGATACAGTGGAGCGATATCAAGGAGGCGCTAGGGACGTCATTATCATCTCACTATGTACGAATGATGCTTTCCAATTGGACAGCATCATCTCACTCAATGAAGAAGGCATAGATAGAAAACTCAATGTTGCCTTGACGAGGGCGAGAAAACAGTTGATTATACTTGGGAATCAAGATATCCTTTCAAAGAATGAATTGTATAATAGTTTGATCGAACAGGCGCATATCGTTCGCGAAGCCCCTGCGGATATCGTGTTTTAGTACATAATGATTTAGCTTAATTAAGCTAATTACCTCTTTTATACACTATTTGCCAAGTATCCGCTATTTCTGACAATTCACGGCATAAAATGTCTTTTAACCAAACGATAACTTTTATTTTTGATAACCATTAGACCTTCGGTTCGTTAAATAGTCAAAGCTTTTCTTTATGAGATTTATCCTATTTGTATACATCATTTTTCAGGCTTCTTTTTTGTTTGCACAGTCAGATTTGTTTATCAATAACAGAGAAGATGATCCTCGAGCATTCAATGAAGATTTAGCTCCATTTTTTCATGGTGTAGCATCTGGGGATCCCTTAGAAGATAGGGTTATTATTTGGACTAGAGTTACTCCAGCCATTATAGGACCGGATGCGGAAGTAGAGTGGTCGATGTCTACAGATACAGAGTTAGAAGATGTGGTAGCCTCAGGTACAATAACGACTACTACGGATAGAGACTATACCGTGAAAATAGATGTGACAGGATTAGATCCAGGTCAGACCTACTATTATGTGTTCAAGCATGAAGATAAATATTCGATAATTGGGAAAACCAAAACGGTACCTTCTGGCGATGTGGATCACCTGCGCTTTGCAGTCGTTTCCTGCAGTAATTATCAAGCGGGTTATTTTAATGGCTACCAGCGGATATCTGAACGAAATGATCTTGATGCAATTATTCATTTAGGAGATTATATCTATGAGTATAGAGACAGACAAGTAGGGGACAACGATCTCTTTGATGAGAGACCTATTTTACCATCGGAGGAGCTAATTAGTTTAGATGAATATAGAATCAGGTATTCAACTTATAGGCTGGACGAACAATTGAGAAATATGCATCAGCAACATCCGATCATTGCAGTTTGGGATGATCATGAAGCGGCTAACGATGCCTACAAAGATGGTGCTGGGAATCATGATGACGGAGAAGGGTCATGGGAAGATAGAAAGGTAAATATCAAACAAGCTTATTTCGAATGGATGCCTATTCGGGATCAGGCAGAGAATAGAGTCTATAGAAAACTTCAGTATGGAAACCTTATGGATTTGATCATGATGGATACTAGATTAGAAGGGAGAGATGTACAGATTAATGATATTGAGTCTCCAGCATTACAAAGTGCTACTAGAACGATCTTAGGGGCAGAGCAAAGGCAATGGTTGTTTACCCAATTGGTTTCCTCTGATGCAAAGTGGAAAGTACTTGGTAATCAGGTAATCTTCGCAGAGTTCAATATTGGCTTCGCTTCTGAATTTGGGTTTGGAGGCAGCTATGAAAGTCTTGAGAGTTCGTATCTCGATACTTGGGATGGATATCCTGCTGAGCGAGATAGGGTCTTAGATTTGATAAAAGATAACAATATTGATAATGTGGTTTTCTTAACTGGAGATTCTCATGTCAGCTTTGCTTTTGATTTATCGAAGCGCCCTTCTGCGTACCCTCAGTTTGCGGGAGTGAGTAATGATCCAGCAGATTATGATGAAGTAAGCCAAGAAGGATCTTTGGCTGTTGAGTTTGCTACACCTAGTATTAGCTCTCCTAATTTTAATGAAAGTTTTAATCCTATTTTGGCTTCAGGGCTTGAAGTCCAAATAAATAGACCTGTACTGACAAATGGCATTAACCCAAATCCACATCTTAGATATGTAGACCTTGATAGACATGGGTATTTTTTATTGGATGTTACTAATGATAGGGTGCAAGCTGATTATTATTACTCCTCGGTGACTCAGTTGAGTGGCACGGAGAGTTTTGGTCATGCTTCATTTACTGCCGATGAGGATAACAAATTGACAGAGAATACCATTCCAAGTCCTGAAAAAGCGCAGCAAGATACACCAGCCCCTGCTGGTCGTTTTAAAAGTTCGAATACTACAGTGCTTAGAAATGATTTTGAGGTGGTAGGGATTCATCCTACGCCAGCAAACGATCAAGTAAGTGTTCAGATAGCTTTAGAGAAAAGATTGCCTTTAGAAATGGCTATTTACAATATAGACCGCAAACTAATCAAGCGTATTCCTTCCAATACTATTGATGCAGGTTTATACACGCAGCAAATTGACGTTTCTCAATTAGCAAATGGAAATTACAAATTGATTTTTAGATCCGAGGGGCAAGTCTTAGGTACAGGAACTATTTTAGTAGTCCGTTAGGTACTCTATTTGTCCTCTTCTTTTTCAGATTCATTATTCAATAGGGCGCCTCCACATCCATCAATAAAAGCATGGAAGGTAGCTGCTGTGTTTACCTGAAAAGGAGCTTCTAACTTAATACTAGTGCCAGAATCATAGTCGACATTTCCTGATA
>JALZVN010000076.1 GCA_023299965.1 Saprospiraceae bacterium
AAAGGACCACCGAATAATTCACCACCATTGGCATTGCAACCATCAGCATTAGTTCTGATTACTTCAACAGGGTTAGAAAGGTCAAAACAACCTTCAAGGTCATTAGCATTTAGTCCCATATCTAGTCCATTGATTGAACCAGTATAAGCGATATGCCAAATTAAGCAAGTGCCAGCGCCAGGATTGTCAAAATTTACTGCACTTGGGCTAGGTGGCATTCCGAGAATGTAGCCGTTGCTATCTGTGACGATAAAGCCTGTGTTACATCCTTCTTCACCTGATAAGCTGACAGCTCCAGTAGGTATGTTGTCAGGATTACCATCGCCTACTTGGTCAAAGATAAATGGTCCGCCTGTAAGAACACCTCCATTTGCAAAACATCCATTATCCTCGCATAAAATAGATGGTGTACCTATTGAATAATCATCAGACGAGTTTCCACATCCACTATAAGAAATAGATTGATTGTATTCAAAACGATTGATAAAATCACTCACTCTCCATATTCCTGCTGCTACCGCAACACTTTCTCTTGGACGACTTGGGCTTCCCCATTGAACATAATCAATTATAGCATCCGGGTTTCTAAAGTCTCTTTCAGTATATAGAGCAAGTTCCCCTCCACGAAAATCTACATTAGAAAACGTATTAACAGTAACCAGTTCTCCTGGTTCTAGTAATAGGTCTCCACAAACTAATTCGAGGTTATCAAGCCTTGAACTGAATGGAGAACTACTAAAGTAATAAGCTGAAATGTCCACAGGGGAATCTCCAATGTTGGCTAATTCAGCCATGCCATTAGATTTGATTTCGTTAATAATAATTTGAGCGTTTACTTGAGGAAAAGTAAACATAGACAATAATAAAGCAGCTAAAAATTGCCACCGAAATAAATTGGTCTTCTGAATCGACTTCAATTTATTTTCGAATCTAAAGATGGTTAATTTTTCGTTCATAAAAATCTGTATTAAGTAATTAGGAAAAAGATATTCTATTTTGATATAATTCTATTCATCTTTGTATTATCGTTCGGTATACAACAAGCATAACTAGCATTCTTTTAGAATGTCTATAACTTAAGTGCCTAAATAGTCCAATATCGCTGAACTTTTTAAGTTTGATTTTCGGTATTATGGAGATTGTTTAAGAAGGGCAGAGATTAAAAATGCCTGCATATCCGGATTTTTCCGATAGTGGATTAAATCTGTTATCCCTTTTTTTTACTACGTAGATTTATTCATTTGGTTAGAAATATTATCAAATATCACAAAATTCTGTGAAGTAGTTATCTGTTTTAGTTTGGAATTTTCTATTAAATATTACTCCCGAACTTAAAAGCAATCTATTTCTTAACTTGAAATCCACTTCAGTTTCTAGTCTAAACTACCTTTCATGTGTTTATTCATTCCTAGACTAGACCATTTTTTGCCTAGAATAAGTCCAAATTTAAATCTACTCTGGTTTTGAGAGGTCTTCAAATTGTCATACAGACATTAACGTTCTCAATCACCAATTATAATCACTGTTATTATGACGAAGAATTTGTAAGGTAGTCACATCACTTAATTTATCATAATATGTATCTATATATTAAACGATGATGGTTCATTTTGTGTATTATTTTAGTGTCACTGGTTTGACCCCAAGTCAAAATTATCCCAAACGAGATTTCATATACGGACAAAAAAAGGGAGCAGACTTGTAGCCTGCTCCCTAGTATTTAAATCAGATCAAACCAATTTAGTTCGATGCCTTGATAAACTTTCTAATCGCATTAGAAAGTTCAAGGTCAGAGAATGAGATGAAATATACTCCAGGAGCAAGGTGCTCTGTAGTAATATTTAATCTATTGTTTCCTCTGAATATCTTCATCGTTTTAGTGTCAATAATTCTTCCACTTACGTCTAAGATATTTACTTGTGTCTGTAGGTCAATCTCACTGTCTATCGGCATTACAACAAAATCTGTAGCAGGATTTGGATAAGGAGTAGCAATATCCATCATCTCAGTCATTGAATTTCTCCCCAATACTTGATTGTTAGCAACGCTGTTCGCGTATGTAAGTACAACTAAAGCTTCATCATCTTCATTCACTACGCCGGTTGCATTACCTGGAGTAGAATCAGGATCAAGTTCATTTGCCTCAAGAATCTGGCAGAAATTTACGATATCCTGACCTTCTACAAGTGTGAATAAGTCCAGGTCTAAAGTAGCTGTCTCACCCGCTCCAATAAAGTCAATAGTCCACTCCTCAAAGAATAGATTATACTCCCCATTGTTAACAGTAGCGTTAGTGAATACCATACCCTCTGGTAGACCAGCAGAAACGACAACGCCTGTTGCTGTCTCAGCACCGTTGTTCTTCACTTCCATTCTGTATCTCACCACTTCATAGATGTCGTAAGTAGGAGTAGCTGTTCTTAGAGTTAACTCAAGGTCTCTGCTACCTGTAGCACTGGTGTTGCCGGTGTTTCCTCCTGTACCACTTTGTCCTTGTGGACTGATAGTTACTGAAGCTTCGTCATCTTCATTTACTTGTCCGTTACTATTGTCAGGAGTAGAATCTACATCCATCTGATCCAAGGATTGTACCTGAGCAAAGAAAGTAAGATCTCTGTCGTCAACCAATGAGAATAATGTCAAGTTTAAAGTAGCACATTCTCCTGGAGCCAATGATGGTATAGTCCAAAACTGCCAAGCCAATTCATATTCACCTGCAGTGCTGTTATGAGAAACATATACCAAACCGTCAGGGAATGGAGCTTCAACGATAATGTTCGTTGCCGTTTCACTTCCTTCATTACATAGCTCCAATGTGAAAGTCGTATTTGTAAATATTTCAAACACGTCATTGCTTGCTTGTACCTCCAACGCCAAATCAACACCAGCTGTTCCTTGAGCAGTTCTTGTAACTACTATGAAATTAGACAGAGAGTGACAACCACCAAGGTTATTGATGTTTTCGCCACCAGCTAAACCAGTGATAGCACCATCATAAGCAACATTATATACATAACATACCCCTACACCAGCTGCGTCAAAGTCAACAACTGAAGGCATAGGAGGAAGTCCTAAGATGTTTCCTT
>JALZVN010000077.1 GCA_023299965.1 Saprospiraceae bacterium
ACATCAATTACCTAGATTTTCATAATCAAAAAATAGCCTTGGATAAATGGCAGAAGTTCCAACTCAGCCAGGTTGACATCAAATCACAGATTTTTGAAAACGGAGAAGTGTCTGTTCATTTATTGTCTGATTGCTTTTTTGACGGTTTGGTTTTCAATGAAAAAGAAGGAGGCTATTTACTTAACACGCAAGGCAAACTAGATGTCAACGTTGGGTTTAATAAAGAAGAAAAAAAGGTAGTTGTTAACAACACTACGCTTAGTGTTGGTCAAAACAAGTATAATCTTGAAGGGTATTTGTCGCGAACAGATTCGACTGAAATGCAATTAAAAGTGAGTACTGCTGGAGTCAAACTTGAAGAGGTAATGCCCCTACTTTCAAAAAAAATTAACTATGTATGTAGAAATATAAAAGTTGATCAACCTGTCCAAGCCACTTTTTCGATGATTAAAAATTTAAGTTCGAAAAACAAGCCAGTCATTCAAGTGGATTTTCAATCCAAGAATACTCGCTTAAAAGTCCATGAAGGAGAAATGACTGCTGCAACTTTCTCAGGACAATTTACTAATGATTGCGACAATGATGGAATAGGGGTGCCATCGGAAGCCTGTTTGCAAATTTACCAAATGGAAGGTGATTTATTAGGTATGATTCCTATGAAGCTTCATGGAGAAATCATAAATCTGAAAAACCCAAAGGTTAATATTTTTGGAGATCTAAACATTGACATGCCCCGACTTAATCCATTGTTGGCTTCTCAAGATAAGTTTACTTTTACAAATGGGAGTGCTACATTCAACTTCCATTTTCAAGGCGGATTGAAGAATTTATTAGATTCGCCTTTTGAAAATTTGGATATAAAATTAGATGGCAAAGCTACCTTTGATGACCTTAAAGTAGAACAGTCGGATCATTACGCATCTTGGCCTTCTCTTTCTGGTCGCATGCACTTTACAGAAGACATATCACTGCTAGACGATATATTTTTTGAATGGATGGGGGCAAATATTCACATAAAAGGTCAACTGGGTAACTTGCCTGAATACTTACTCTATGATGCGGATGCTCTGAATAGCGATTTGAAATTGAAATTTGATGTCCTCGATTACGACCAATTTCATATTAAAAAATCCAATGAAGTAAATCCCCAAAGCAAGAATCAATTGACTCCGGAGAATTTTGAAAAATTATTTCGACGCATAGCGACTAACATAAACGGAAATATCCAAATTCAGGTAGACACCTTTTTATATAAAGACATATTTGTAACAGATTACAAATCTAGTTTTCAATTATTGACACCACGAAACACGGAGTACATAGATTCTTCGATGATTAGAATGGATAAGATGACTGCCAATTTCATGGGGCATACTTATATGTCTCTTGATATGGGATTGTCTCATGATACATTGACGGATTTGTGGCTAGATCTAAAAGTGCCCAATACCTCCCAAGCTTCTAACTTATTTCTTCCTGAGAATATAGAGATTACCGAAGGAGATGCAAGTATAGAATTAAAAGCGGATATTCCTTTCCGTTCTCTTTTTAAGAAGAAGGAGTTATTTGAAAATGTTCAATTTGTTGGTGCAGTAGATGTAGAAGATCTAACAGTAGGAATTGATGAATTTGATTTTCCAATGCAAAAAATATCAGGTCCAATTTACTTTGATAATAACCAAGTTTCTTTTGAAAATTTACATTTTAAGTATGAAAACTCTCCGTTTGAATTGGATGGAATAGTATCTGATTACTTCTTTCTAAAAGAGAACAATTCAGATAAGTCCAAGCTAGAGTTAAGTTTAAAAGGCAATCATTTTGATCTTAGAAATTTTACTTCTCGAGAAGTGTTACCCACTCCAGCTAACTTATTCCGTTCCTTAGATACCGTTTTTCATCTGACTACAGGAACAGTAGACGTCGTAATCGATTCTATTTTTACCAAGGAAGATGTTATTACTTCCTTTTTACTTCAAGCAGAACTTGGTCAAGATGACCAAAACCCAATGCATTATCAATTAGTTGTGGATAGTCTCAATTTTGGTTTTGGTCCAGAAAACAATGTTAATGGTAGAGCGTTAATCAGCAATCCAGATCATCCAGAAATAGACGCACACTTTAAAACAAGAATGAAGTTTGACAAATTTGGGAAAATATTGCCTTCTGATTTCCTAGAATTCAAGGATGGATATTTTAAAATGGATTTGGATTATCATTCTTCTTTACTTGATTCTATAACTGCCGAAAATTATTTACTTAATGCAAAGGTAGATGGCTCCGTTCAGATTGTGGATGGAGGAATATTTTATAATTATCGTCATTTTGAATTTACAGACATTAATGCTGATTTGAAATTTGACCAGAAAGCACTTTCTATTCAAAATTTGGATATGTTGGTCAATGGCAATAGATTGATTAGTAGTGGTGAATCAAAAGATTTCTTCCCATTTTTTATTCTTCCCAATCGTAAAGCACATATAAAGTTGGATGTAGCCTCCCCTTATTTTGACTTAGGAAGTTTTATCACGCCTCATGAAATTGAACAAAAGAAAAGTGGTTTGCCTTTTATGACTGTGGACACTACCGAAAGTGTTTTGTCAAATACGGGCAATATACTTGATGAATTATTGCACAAAGGTTCCTTAGAAATGAGCACAGATATCAAAGTATTAGCTTTGAAGAATTTTCAATTGGATGAAATTAAAGGAATGATATCTCTCCAGCCAGATTCCGTGCACCTACACAATTTGACTATGGATTTTGCAAAGGGGAATATTTTTCTTGATGGAGTTTTGTCAGGAGTGGTGATGCATAATCCTATAGTAGAGTTAAATTTGAAAGTGGAAGAAACGGATATGTATGAAATGATGCAAGATTTCGAGGGTTTTGGATTGACCAACTTTGGGGCTCAAAATCTAAAAGGCCTCGCTTCAGCTGATGTTCAATTTAAAGCTGACATAGATTCTAAATATTCCATCTTACCTGAATCGATGCAAGGAGATGTGCAATTACAGTTATACGAAGGAGAACTGATCAAAGTTAAAGCGTTGGAAGACCTTTCTGGTTTCTTATTCCGAGATAGAAATCTTGACCACATTCAATTTGATACACTTGATGCATTAGTGCGAATTCGGGGTAATGATATGTACTTAGAGAAAACGCAACTACATTCTAGTTCTTTCGATTTTGAGGTAGAGGGTATCTATAATCTAAACTCATTTGATAGTACTCAAGTTTTATTGACCATACCATTTAGCAATTTATATCGACGACATATTAGCCTTGAAGCATTGAGAAATGGTGATTCAAGACGTAAAGGTCTACCTATCTTGATTGAAGGACGGCCTAAAAAGAAACGCCTCCGATTCCGTTGGAAGCTGTTCAACTCAAAGAAAAATAAAGCAAAGTATCGATTGCCGGAAGAATGAAAAATCTATTTGTTAGACCTGTAAATCTACAAACGGAATAGATATTAGCCATCTAATAACAAATAAATATGGGGTAGTAAGAGTAGTTATTCATTTTACTTCAAATATTATTTTGTCGAAAATGTATCCTTACACTTGTTTCTTTTGATCCCTTATGCATTATGATATCGTATGCAGGAAGCAAGCTAATTTTAATTCTTGAATAGAGGCACCCTTTACTTGCCTATTGAAATTTCAATCTCCTCATTGAAACTGTTTGCAAATTACCATTTGGTTTTATTCGTATTTTCTAACACCAGTACTTTTCTATTGCTATCACTAGCGGATGGGAGAGGACAATTAAAAATTGAACCGTCATGTCTATACCTAAAGAGCCCCGTCAGTTGATGATTAATCTCATGTACCTTGTACTTACAGCACTGCTAGTCCTGAATGTTTCCGCCGAAGTAATGAATGCATTTTTTGACTTGGACAATAGCTTTAAAAAATCGATGCTGATTGCCAATGAAGATGCCAACAATACACACCGCACCATCAAGAAAGCTTTGTCTTCCAAAAAGAAATTAGCCCCAGCAATCAATAATGGCATCGAAAAGATGAATTACAAAATTGATTCGCTAGTAGATTATATTACTGCAATTCAAAATCAATTGATTGACGATACGGGTAATCGAAATGGGGTGCTCGACGAAGAAGACTATATCAAAGGCAAGCCACGAGGCACCAAGAACAAAGACGTTAGCAATAGACTCTTGGTCAACAATGGTGAGGGCGAGCATATTAAAGCACAAATCTTCAAATTGAAAAGTGATCTCGTACAGATTTATCAGGAAGTGATATCAGACCCAGAAATCAAAAAAGCTAAAACCTATAAAGAGGAAGACATAGAAGAAATTATTAAAAGCCTAACATATAATCTACCGCTCTATATAGAGTCTGAAGAAGAGATACAATCAAAATCGAAAGATGGGAAGCGATTGACTTGGTCGCAATACAAGTTTCAACACATGCCATTAGCCGCCGTTCTACCTATCTTAAGTAAGCTGCAAAATGACGCGGAAACCTCTAGGTCAATGATCATGTCTAAACTAGCTAGTCTCACTGGCGGTAACAATATAAAGTTGAATAATTTCTTTCCTGTTATTGTTCCTGAAAAAGGATATGTGATAGACGGAGAGCTCTTCAAAGCAAGAGTAACGATAGGAGCCTATTCTAATGAATTTGCCAAGACCTCATCCATCTATGTGAATGGGAAAGAAGTGAAAATTGGCGCAGATGGTTGGGGAGACTATACAGAAACAGCAAGCTCTATGGGTCCTCAAAAGCTAAATCTGCAAGCTAAGGTTTTGAATCCGCACTCACGTGAGCGCTTTGAGGAATTTGATGAATTCGAATATGAGGTAGGTAGTAGGTCCTCAGCAGTATCCGCTACTAAAATGAACCTATTTTATGTAGGGGTCAAGAACCCAGTGGATGTATCAGTAGCCGGTGTGAATAGCAATTCTGTCCGAGTAAAATGCGAAGGATGTCATCTCAGTAAAGAAGGAAATCAATATATAGCCACTGCTACGAAACCAGGAAAAGCAAAGGTAATCGTTTCTGCAGAGGACTTTCCGGCGACTGCCTATGAATTTAGAGTAAAGAGAATTCCTGATCCATTAGCCAAGTTAGGAGATGGATTGAATAAAGGGGGAGGATCAATGGGGAATGGAGAATTCCGAGTACATCAGGGATTAGACGCTTACTTAAAAGACTTTGAGTTTGATGCGCGATGTAGCATTGTTGGATATATGTTGACTAGACATAAAAAGAATGATGACCCAGTTAGTGTTAAAAATCCTGGTGGTCCATTCAATGATAAATCAAAAAGACTAGTAGACCAAGCACGATCCGGGGATCACTATTATTTCGATGATATTTATGCCAAGTGCCCAGGCGATACCAATGGAAGAAAGTTACCCAATATGGTTTTCAAAATACGGTAGAATTTGAACTGATCTTCGCTTAAGGTTTAGCTGTAAGGATGCACATATACTTGGAAAGTAAAATTTACGTTAGAATAAAAAAAACAACAATGAAAGTTCTAACATTTATCACCTCCATCATTTTATGTGCATCCGCAGCTGTCTTTGCTCATCCTGTCATAGAGCAAACGAATATCTACCTTTTGGCAGGTCAAGGTGCAGATGAACGTCTATTTAAAAATCTTACTTTCTCAGAAGAGTATTGTGTAAACTATATTGAATACACTATACCTACTTATGAAGAAAGCCTCCAAGAATATGCAGTGACCTTATCTCAGCAAATTGACAAAACGAAGCCTTTTATTTTGATAGGTGTTTCGCTAGGAGGGATGTTGGCAACGGAGATGACAGATTTTTTAGAGCCAGAGAAAACCATCATTATGGCCAGTGCTAAAAATACTAATGAGTTGCCTCGCACTTTTAATTTTCAAAAGAAGGTGCCGCTATACAAATTAGCGGGTAAAAGAAACGTGAAATGGGGGGCAAGATTTTTACAACCTATTGTAGAACCTGACCGCCGCAAAGAAAGCGATACCTACAAGGCTATGCTTGAGGATAAAGATCCAGAGTTTTTATTGCGTACCATTCCTATGATTATGAAATGGGAGCGGACTACAAATAACGAAGACATTATCCATATTCACGGTACAAAAGATCATACCATTCCTTATAAGAATGTACACTGTGATTATACCATCGAGGGCGGGTCCCATATGATGACGCTCACACAAAGTGAAAAAGTCAACAAAGTATTAGCGTCAATACTATAAGGATGCCTCTATTAACTGTTTCTTGAGTTGAAAGAACAATAGCGTGCATCTAGACGAGGCGTGAGGGAGGAGCTAAGCCTTAGCTAATCGACTGACGAACAACAAAGAATGACTGACTGTTGCGTAGCAATTTTGATCTTGGAGATCAAAATAAAGAAGGAAACAATGCGCGCTTACATTGTCAAGTGGAAACTATATAAAGCTCATCTTTTCTGATCAAACAAGAGTATAGTTAATAGATGTACCCATAA
This sequence comes from Saprospiraceae bacterium, assembly GCA_023299965.1. Lineage (GTDB taxonomy): Bacteria > Bacteroidota > Bacteroidia > Chitinophagales > Saprospiraceae > JALZVN01. The sequence continues at coordinate 6,474 of JALZVN010000077.1, forward strand.
TATTATAAGCGTATGTTTTTTAATAATGACTCTATAATAATTGGGAAATCAATGACTATCAGTATGTGATACATAGCTACTAATACTCTGAAGTACAATGGGAATCAAGGATGTATTCTTTAGCTGATTTAGTCTTTTACTAAGATTCCAGAACCATTCTTTTAGCATATTTAGCTTTTTTATTGATACATTAGCAATACTGAATTTTCAGTGTGTATATAATGATCAAATAAATGCGTTTTTCTATAATTTTTCTGCTTTTTGGTTTCTTATTCCAAGGAGTTCAAGCCCAAAAAATTGATGTCTCTAAACTCGAAAATCTCAAAATGAGAAATATCGGTCCCGCTGGTATGAGTGGTAGAGTCACAAGTATAGATGTAAATCTTTCTGCTCCTGAGAATATATACATCGGAACCGCATCCGGTGGAGTCTGGCATTCGAATAGTGGAGGCGTGAGATGGGAACCTATTTTCGATGATGCGCCTTTGCAATCTGTTGGCTCCTTGACGATCAACCAGCAGAATCCTGCCGAAATATGGGTAGGTACTGGAGAAGGAAATCCTAGAAATTCTCAAAACAGTGGAGAAGGTATATTTAAAACCATAGATGGCGGAAAGACTTGGAAGCGTATGGGTTTAGAAAAAACACGTGTCATCCATAGGATTATTATAGATCCTACAGATTCAGATATCGTATACGCTGGTGTACAAGGTCAATCGTGGGGAAGCAATTCTGAAAGAGGAGTATTTAAGACCACAGATGGTGGAAAGACTTGGAATAAAATTCTTTATGCTAATGAAAATACAGGAATTGCAGATTTGGTGATGGATCCTTCTAATCCAAATAAACTCATCGCTGCGATGTGGGAATTCGGTCGTAAACCTTGGACTTTTAAATCTGGTGGACCCGGCTCTGGAATGCACATCACCTACGACGGAGGTGTAACATGGAAGAAATTAGACTCCAAGGAAAATGGAATGCCTAAGGGAGAGCTAGGGCGTATCGGTCTTTCTTTTGCTCCTTCAAAACCTAATATATTATATGCACTTATTGAAGCCAAAGAAAACGGCTTGTACAAATCTGTAGACGGAGGTGAAAAGTGGAACCTGGTATCTAAGAAGAATATTGGAAACAGACCTTTTTACTACGCAGATATTTTTGTGGATAGCGGAAATGAAAATCGCTTATGGAATTTATACACGTATGTGTCTAAGAGTGAAGATGGAGGCAAGTCTTTTGAAGTTATTTTAGACTATGGCAAAGGAGTACATCCTGATCACCATGCTTTTTGGCAACATCCAGATGATCCTAGCTTCATGATCGAAGGAAACGATGGGGGAATAAATATCTCTAGAGACAATGGAGTAAATTGGAGATTTGTGGAGAATATACCGGTAGCGCAATTTTATCATATCAATTATGATATGGAGATCCCTTATAATATAGGCGGAGGTATGCAAGATAATGGTTCATGGGTCGGTCCTAGTAGTATTTGGAAACGAGGCGGTATTCGCAACGCAGATTGGCGCGAAGTTATGTTTGGGGATGGGTTTGACATGGTATTCAAACAGGATGATAGTCGCTATCTTTGGTCTATGTCGCAAGGAGGATTTCTTGGTTATGTGGATAGAGAAACCGGATATACGCACAATGCAAAACCACTTCATCCAGAGGGGATAGAACTAAGATTCAATTGGAACGCAGCGATTGCTCAAAATCCTTTTGACAAAGAGAGCATTTACTTTGGTAGTCAGTTTGTACACAAGAGTATGGACAACGGAAAGAGTTGGAAAATTATCTCTCCAGATCTGACTACTAATGATAGTACAAAAATTCGCCTTGGATTCCAGACCGGTGGATTGACACCAGATGTAACGCGTGCGGAAAACCACGCAACCATTTTGTCTATCCTACCAAGTCCAGTGGACGAAGATGTAATCTGGGTAGGTACAGATGATGGAAGACTTCAGCTTACTAGAGATGGGGGTAAGAACTGGACAGACCTAGCTAGCCGCATGACGGGAGCGCCCAACAATTGTTGGATCCCATATATAGAAGTATCTCAAAAGAATGCGGGCGAAGCATTTGTTGTAGTGAATCACTATAGACAAAATGACTGGAAGCCATATTTATATCATACGAGCAACTTCGGACAAAGCTTTACGCGTATCGCCGGACCTGATCAAGTGCAAGGGCATACGTTATCTGTTGTGCAAGATCCGGAAGAAGAGAATCTGCTATTTTTAGGAACAGATTATGGGTTGTATTTTTCATTAGACAAAGGACGTAACTGGAACAAATGGATGAAGGACTATCCATCTGTATCGACAAGAGACCTGAAAATCCATCCAAGAGATCATGACTTGATCGTAGGTAGTTTTGGTAGAGCCGCATGGATATTCGATGACATAGAAGTGTTTAGAGCAATGGCTAGATCGAATGGGGATTTGCTAAAAGAAGACTTTAAAGTTATTTCTTCTACAGTAGGCTATCAAGCCAATATCCGGTCAGTGGATGGAGTACGATTCACTGCAGACGCAAATTTTTTAGGAGATAACAAATCTGCTAATCCACAGATTACGATGTGGGTAAAGGAAAAAGAAAAAACGGACAAGCCAGATTTGCCGACTTCCTTCCAAGGAAATAAGAAGAAAAAGAAAAAAAGTAAAAAGGACATCATGGCTAAAGCAGATGATAAGGAGGCTATGATGGATAAGAAGAAAAAGAAGAAAGGCGGATCTAAGGTGCTAGTGAATGTAGTAGATATGGCTGGAGATACAGTGAGAACCTATTCTAGGAAACTAAAGCCGGGAATGAACAGATTGCAATGGGGGATGAATAGAGATGGTATTCGTTTTCCTTCTTGGCGTGAAGCTAAGAAAGACGATGACCCTCCAGGTGGTGGGGCAGATGTGGTACCAGGCATGTACAAAATGATTTGTACATACAATGAAGTCAAAGACTCAGTAATGATAGAGGTGAAATTAGATCCTAGATTAAATATTTCGGCTAGTCAAGTCGCACAAAAAGAAACTATGATCAAAGATTTTTACCAAACGATAGAGGTGGCAAAAGATGCTTTTGATAGATTGAAAGAAGCAAATAAAACAATCAGTTTGGTAAACGCTTCTATGAAGAATGCGCCCGATAGCATTCAGACACAAATCAAAGAATTGGGTGGCAGCTTGCAAGATACTATCAAACAAATGCAGCATATGTTTTTGTCTCCACAGGATGCAAAAGGAATAACGAGATCTGATGATAGGGTAGTGTCCTATTTATTTACCGCGCAGAGATATATCTTTAATGCGCAAGGTCAAAAAAGTCAGATGGCAGATATTGCAAAAGAGCAAGCACAGAATAAGTTGAATAAAGCCTTGATTCTTGTCAACTCCTTTTTTGAAAAAGAGTGGATAGAATATCAAGAAGAAGTGAAAGCCGCACAACCTCCTTTGTTTAAAGAGTATGCGCCTTTAAGATTGGAATAGGCTTTAAAAGTGTGGATATTAGTTTGATAGAAAACCTATAAATTTTTAATTCCTTAGATAAAGGTGTCCCTTTTTTTAACCAATTAAAAATTTAAATCTCGGTGTTAAATCAAATGGTTGGAATCTTGCTAACGGATACAAATTGGTATTATATATACTTGCGTTGAAGTTTCTCTTTCGTAGTATAGCATGTATGTTTACAGATTGGGTCAGTTTTTTTTGGACTAGCGCTGTGCAATGGTGAGGGTGATAACCCGAAGTGCGTAGCACCGAACGGAACCGTGAGCCATGAAACATAGCGACCGTGACATCCCGACTTTCTCGGGAATGTCAGGGAAGGCCCCAAATCAGCTATTTATATGCAGTTGAGTCGACTAAACTATGCAGTATATTTCACATCTCATCAACCTTTTTTGTATTATTGTAAATAAAAACTAGACCATTGACTAATCAGTACAGACGTAAATTTTTGCATCAGTTCCTCACTGGAGCGGCGATGCTGTCTACCTATCCATGGCTTAAGCCCTTTGTTGATGACTTCTCTGCGTTGGCAAT
>JALZVN010000078.1 GCA_023299965.1 Saprospiraceae bacterium
GTCTACCATAGCAATAATATCCGAAGGACATATAGCACCTGGTAAGAAAGCAGGAGTTGTTGTTCCTGATTGGAAGGCAAACCAACTAGACATTCCTATCTGACCCGTTATTGTATTATAGGGTCCACCTACATTATTTATAGTTGTGCAATTATCATTTGCTGCGGATCCAAAGCCAATGGTTTCTATCCAATTGGCAAATGCTGCATTCACGCCACTACCACTTGGATTGGCATTACAAGAAAATTCAAAATCATCTGATCCTATAGTCACAACAGGAACATCATTATCCATTATAGTAATCAATTGTTGTTGCGTATTCGAATTTCCGCAACCATCGGTCAAAGTCCATGAGCGCGTGAGCACACCTGTACCAGCACATCCGTTAGGCATAGAATCTGAAAAGTCTATGGTAAAACCACTACAATTATCTTCACCGTCCACAATACCGCCTCCAGTAAATGCTGGATCAGTACTTTCTGTACAATCAATAGTAACGTTTGGTGGAATACTAAATGTAGGTGGCATAAAGTCTCTTATCTCTATTAGCTGTGAAGCTTGAGATGAATTTCCACATTGATCCGTTGCAGTATATGTTCTCGTAACTCTTTGGAAAACATTATTCACACAAGGCACTACTGGTGTAGTTATATCGTTAAACGTTACAACTACTGAACCTGATCCTGTACCCATAAGGGCACCTAAACCACTACATGCATCAAACACAGACGGGAAAGGAACAATACTGTCATCAAAATCGCAATTCGCGTCAGCTGTAATTTGAACAGTAAATAAGGTCGAAGTAAAATCAGGTGCATCACCATCTGTAATTTCCCAAAATGAAGTATTTCTTGATTCATTATCACATGCATCAGTAGCAACGAAAGTTACATCTACTCTCCATCCACAAGAGGACGGATCTACAGTAGGATATAAAACTGGCATACCTGTTCCCCCTGTATCCCCATTTGAATCTGTCCAGAAGAATGAGAATGTTACTGGTTCACTACAGTTATCAGTTGCATCAATATCTGTCAAATCATTATCTCCATTGGAGTCTATCCATAATTGCAATCCTGCTTGATCATCTGCAAAATTTCCACCAGACCCACATTCTTCACTTATATCAGTTGACCCATCCAAGGTAGGACCAGTTCCATCTAATACTTGGAACGTTACCTGATCTGTTTGATTTGAAAATCCACATTCATCGGTAGCAACAAAAATGATATCAACTGTACCTGAACCTCCACATATTGGTGTTAAAACTGGCGTAGCAGGTATTGTTGTCCAGACAATATTCGAACCACAAGCATCACTCGCTACGGCACCACCATTATTCGATATAAAATTCTGAAGATCGGCACCATTTGCACCTGTACATGAAACATTCATATCAGATGGTTGAGTTAGAATAGTCGGCCCTGCACCATTATTAGTAATACTAAAAGTTGCAGGAAACGGACCCGCTACATTGCCACACAAATCAGAAGCGAAGAAGTTTAATGTCACTGATCTACCTGCCATACATGGGCTCCCCATCACATCATCAATATCTATAGTATTGAATCCTGGATTATTTGAAGGATTATTATCTAAATCTGTTGCTGGATCATACGAAGCCGTTGATAAGAAATAAAAAGTATTCACGTTGGCTCCTGAACAAACATCTGTCGCTGTAAATCCTGGCTGTGCTGTATCAGGATTATTACCTCTTGTAATTGCCCATAAATTAAGATCAGCTGCATTGTCTGGGCCACATTCTACCACAAAATTCTCTGGGAATGTCACAGCTGTTGGAGGCGTATTATCTGTTATTGTAAATGTAGCTGTACCTGCGCTTGCGATAAGGCCACACTCATCTTGTGCAAAAAACTCAACCGTGAATGAACCTGTACTTCCACAGGCTGCATTTAATGTTGGTATATTTGGTTGGAACGTAAAAGTTGTTGCTCCACAATTATCGAATGCTGCGGCTCCACCTGCATTGTTTAACCAATTTTGTAAAGCTATATTGTTTGCTGATCCATCACATACTGCAGAAGCATCCATTGCTACCTGCGTCACTGTTGGTGGTGTATCATCGATTACTCTAAATGTTGCTGGACCACTTTGACTCGTATTTCCACATTCATCAACGAAGAATACAGTCATACTTAATACTCCAGTAGGCCCACATTCATCTGAAAGATCAGCTAATGTAATGCTATTAAATCCAGGTTCATTAGATGGATTATTATCTAAATCTAATGCTGGGTTATAATTAACGTCTGTTCTAAAGAAGTAAGAAGATGTGTTTCCACATGCATCCATGGCAGTTGCACCTGATTGAGCAGTATTTGGATTATCTCCACGTGTTGCAGTCCAAGCAGCTAATATGGCTGCTTCATCATCATTACAATTAACAACAATGTTTTCAGGTTGTGTTAAAATAACTGGTGGGTCATTATCTGTAAGACTGAAGGTTGCGTCATAAGTATTTGGACTTAGATTGCCACAGTCGTCAGTCGCTTGAAATCTAATCGTTACATCGCCAGTAATACCACATCCATCAGAAAGTATATCTAAAATAGAAGTCCCTCCAAAACTCAACATTCCATTTGAAAGAACTTGAGTACCTGTTGGTACACTTCCAGTAAGAACTGTTGCATTAAACGATGCTGTTGTACAACCGTCAGAAGCTTGTCCGCCCGCTGCACCTACTAACCAGTTTGTCAATGATTGCTCAGGAGTAACAGTCGGCCCTACTGCAGAACAAGAAATAGATAAATTTCCTCCTAACTGTGTAATCACTGGAGGATCATTATCTGTGACGGTAAATCTAACTGTTACCGGATTAGTTGGATTGCCACAGGCATCTGTATAAGTGAAAGTCACATCTACAAAACCAAGCGCATTATCCACTGTAATATTACTCCCATCATCTATTGGGAAGTTATCTTGACACATCCCAAGATTAATAGAGGCGTTTAAAGCATTTAATATCTCTGTAAAACTAGCCGCTGTGGCTCCATCATCCAATGAAGAGGTTAACGTAATTGCAGAACAAGCATCTATAGCTATTGACTGTCCGCCAGAATTAACCCATGCTTGCAATTCCGTTACAAATGAACCATCATTACAATCAACAAATATCGCATCTGCTCCATCTGTAATAGAAGGCGTCGTTCTATCATCAATCATATAGTTAGTAGGATTCGATGAAGTAGATACCCCACATGCATTTGTATATACAAAAGTCACAATATAATCTCCATTTGGACAAGGTTGAATCAAAGAAGCATTTGGATCTGCTGTAATATCAACTCCATTTAAAAATGCAGTAATAGTAACTCCAGCACCACAATCCTCTTGCACATTTGCATTACCACCAGCTGCAACCCAAGCAGCAAAACCAATATTTGTCGAAGTATTATTCGTACAATTATCAACCACTGGTGTTGGTTGAGTTATGATGACAGGCCCCGTTGGGTCA
>JALZVN010000079.1 GCA_023299965.1 Saprospiraceae bacterium
CCCTACTGGTATATCGCAATACAAATCTTGTGGTCAGCGACAAGGCGGGGAAGTGGAGTTGATCTTGATCTGATAGTGGGACTATCTTAGCAATAGCAAGTAAGGTTTTAGAGCAGGATTTAGCCTTTTTTTTGCGTGAAGGATGGTAGCAGGCTCCACGATAGTGGAGCGCCCAAACGAAACGCAGTGTAGTGCAGGGCCGAGCGAATAGCGAGCTGCGGACAGCCTGACCCCGTTTATAAATAGACATAGCTAGCCTAAGCTTAGAATAACACTACACAGATAAACCAATCCAATAAGAAGAATAAGGGGGCACGCCCAACCTAGTCTAAAAAAATATCTACACCATATCCGGTGCAGCAGGCTTGTCGTATCTGTAATTCAACAGAAACCAAGATAATAGTACTAGGATGATGCCTCTGAATGATAACATAGAAAATACTTTTCCGATATCGAATCCACCTGCTTCACCAACATGCGCTATGGTAGCCAGGATCACATCTATCAGAAAACCTGCATAAGCGAGGTGTGTAAGTATCTTAACCTTGTCCGTAGTAACCGCTATAACACCCAAGACCTTAGCTATAGCCAATGGTATCACGATTGCTGCTGGATATCCAAGACTCTGGAAATATCCTTGCACCATGCCTGTGTTGCGAAAATACATCTGTGCGGAAAATATAAAAATAGCACACATCAAAAGTGTAACGATCCAATAAGCGACTTTCAGAGCAATATTCATAATTTAGAATTTTGCTCAAAGTAAATAAAAAACTAGCTGAACTAATAATATTTTTAGAATCAGTGTAACTGGCAAGACCATTGTATAACCAATCGCCGGTAGTTTGTTTTGTGTCTTCTCTAAAGCAAACTCCAATATCGCGGGTTGATTGGCTAGCATACCTGATAATAGACTGAAAGGAATCTTGAACATCTTGTAGCCAATAATCAAGGACACAAAAGTGGCGACAAAAACGATGACCCCTCCTGTGAGAAACAGTAAACCACCTTCTGTACTTAGTAGTACTTCCTTGAAAGTATGTCCGGACTTGATCCCAATCCCAGCCAATAAAAGTATGAGTCCAATCTGACGTAAAGTGAGGTTGGCACTAAATGGGAGTATCCAAAGTATTGGACCTGTCTTGCGAATTGCTCCTAAGACGAGTGCTGCTAGAAAAGGACCACCGGCGTTGCCCAATTGGAAATGAATGCCTCCTGGAAAGGAAAAGGTAATCTTACCGATCAGAAGACCGATCGCCATCCCTAATCCAAATGAGAATAGATTGATCTGCGATAGCCTTTCGTAGGAATTGCCAAACAGGGCATCAATGTTTTCAATATCCTTTCGTTTGAGCACCATAGTCACTCTATCTCCTAACTCCAAAACGGCGTCTCCATTGGCGACGATATCCGCATCACCACGCTTCAATCCAACAATCAAAGCAGAAAATTTTTCAGAGAGGTTGAGCGAAGCAATGGTCTCTCCTGCTAGATCTGAATTGGAAACGAACACTCTACGCACATCATAAAAACGCCTATCAAAAGTCAACTCATCATTGAGTGGAGTCCCTATCTCTCGGATTGCCTTATCTACCAATTTGCCTCCGCCCACCAGTACAATGCGGTCGCCGAGCTGCAAAATGGTATCCATGTTAGGCAAAGATTGCACGCCCTTTTTACTTATCCTACCAAAGACCAGGCGCTTATGATATCTATTGAACAGTTCTCTAATTTGTATGCCTTCTATCTCTGGTTTTGTGATCTCTATCGTCTTGTACAAGATCTTTAAGCTGACGGGATATTCCTTTTGCAGATCATTTTGCTCTTGCACGAGATCTACTTTGAATATTTTTTGGAATACAGTATAGGCAATCATCACTCCTATCACACCCATTGGATAAGCTAGAGAGTACCCTATCACTACAGAATTTGAATAGTGGCTTTTATCTACTTCTGTAATGTTTGCCATGCTCACCAAATCTAATAAACCTGCAAAAGCGGGTGTACTCGTAAAAGTCCCTGCCAATAGACCTGCTGCCGTCCCCTTATTGATACCTAACACGTAAAAACCACATATCGAAAGTGTGGTAAAAATAATCAAGAAGACTATACTGAAGCTAATCATCCCTGTGCCTTGCTTCGCTAGCGTCCTAAAAAAGCTAGGTCCGCCACTAATCCCTATGGAGTAAACAAAAATAGATAGCCCAAGGGTGATGATTATTTCAGGAACGGCGAGATTGGGGTCTAAGGCTCCAAAGCCAAGACCGACCAAAAGGACTGCTACCACTCCTAGCTTAGCTCCTTTGATAGCAATATTCCCTATGCCATATCCAATAGCAATAACGACGAACAGTAAGAGTAAGGGAGATTCTAAAAAGGACTGGACCATACTGTTTTTGTAAAAGGTGTCATGCCATTTATGCTAATACCATTTGATGTTTAAAATGGTTCTCAACCAATCAATAGTTTACATAACGCACTTATCACAAAATGGTTAAACGTATAATACCTCTAATACCATTTGTAGTTTCCAATGGTATAATGTCTATTGCGCTTTTGCTTGAGCCCTAGCGATCACAGAATTCATTTCCACTAATACGATAATGGAAAGTGCAGAAAAAACGGGTAACAAAAGAACGCTATAAAATAGTAATAAGATTAACGTCTATAATTATACTCTTTCGATAATGGTCGCATATCCTTGACCAACGCCTACACACATCGTCACTAAGGCATACTGCTTACCTGTCTTTTGAAGCTCCAGTGCTGCGGTATGCATAATACGTGTTCCAGATACACCTAGAGGGTGTCCAATAGCGATGGCCCCTCCGTTTGGATTGATACGAGGGTCATCATCTGCTAAACCTAGTTTTCTAGTGCACGCGAGTGCTTGTGCAGAGAAGGCTTCGTTGAGCTCTATGATACCCATGTCTTCCAATTTGAGTCCAGCTTTCCCTAAGGCTTTCAAGGAAGCATTTACAGGACCGATCCCCATGATACGAGGCTCCACTCCTACTACTGCAGAACTAACGATACGCGCCAATGGCTTGAGATCATATTGCTTAACCGCAGTATCTGAAGCTACAATAACTGCTGCTGCTCCGTCATTCAAACCAGAAGCATTACCCGCTGTAACAGAACCGCCCTTGTCCAATGGTTTGAAAGCTGGTCTTAGCTTGGCGAGTATCTCTGTTGTCGTATTGGCTCTGATAAACTCATCCTGCTCAAATTGCAATGGGTCTTGCTTTCTTCTAGGTATTTCTACACCAATGATTTCTTCTGCTAGTCTACCACTTGCTTGCGCTGCAGCGGCTTTGCTTTGAGACCAATAGGCAAATTGATCTTGATCTTCTCTACTGATGTTATACATCTCCGCTAGATTCTCCGCGGTAGATCCCATACCGTCTACCCCATAGAGTTCTTTCATTTTAGGATTGACGAAGCGCCATCCAAAACTACTATCATGCATCTTGGCGTCTCTGCCAAATGCCTTACTCACCTTAGAGATGACAAATGGCCCTCTGGTCATATGCTCTACTCCACCAGAAATGAAAACATCTCCGTCTCCAGCTTTGATAGCACGATTAGCGTGAATGATGGCTGACATTCCAGATGAACAAAGTCTATTGAGTGTTTCTCCAGGGACTGACCAAGGTAGCCCAGCAAGCAGGAGACACATTCGAGCTACATTACGATTGTCTTCTCCTGCTTGATTGGCACATCCCATGATCACGTCTTCATAGGCATCTAAAGGAATATTGGGATTCCTTTTTACAATTTCACGGATTGGAATGGCTCCCAAATCATCCGTTCTAATAGTAGATAGTGTTCCTCCAAAGTTTCCAAAAGGAGTACGTACTCCATCTATAATAAATGCCTCTTTCAACGTTCGTTATTTTTTTAGTTTTTTGACCTAATTGATCTTGAGACCAAAGGTAGTCAAAATGGTATTATCCTTTGATGCGCTTGTGATTACCATCACAGAACTGTGGCTTTTCAGACAATTTGCACATGCACATGCCAACTGACTTTGTCTCTTCTGCGACAAATACTGTAGGAGTGAATTTTGTCCCTTTGTGAGCACCATCGCACCATGGTTGATTTTCTGAAGCACCACAAGAGCACCATGCATACTTTTGACCTTTTACCAAATCTACTCTTACTGGGGTTCTTCCCGCTATATATGCCTTTTCCATTATGCTTAGTTTTAAATTAAGAAAAATTAAATTTATAAAAACATCTCGCTGAGACCAAAAAAATGAACCTAATTCCTGCAATTTGAATTGCGTCTAAACAACTTAATGCCTTACCTTACTTATTCATACCATTTTACATGATTTATGACTAAAAAACCCATTCGTTATGCTTTTCGATCTGTCTCAGAGATGGAGGCAGCAGCGAAATCAAATTTGCCAGACACCGTTTTTGCCTATCTGAATGGAGCCGCTGAAGACGGGTATACGGATGAGAGAAACAAATCAGCCTTCAATCAATGGAGTCTGATCCCAAGACGTCTACTAGGTATACAATACCCTTCCACTGCGGTAGAGGTATTGGGGCAAAGCTTCGATATCCCCTTTGGAGCGGCACCCGTAGGCATGCAACAATTGTTTCACGTAGAGGGAGAGCGAGCCACTACCCTAGCCTGTGCCCATTTTGCGGCTCCCTGTGCTTTATCTACAGTGAGTAACCTTTCTTATGCAGAGGCAACTAAAGAGGCAACTGTAAAACCTTGGTTTCAACTCTACCCTACAGATAATCTAAACATTACCAAACAACTAATTAAGAATGCAGAAGCTGCTGGAGCTAATACCATCGTGCTTACTGTGGATGTGCCCGTGCTCGGAAAGCGAAGGCATAATGCGAGAGCTTTGTTACAAACTCCTGATTTTTCACATCTCCAATTTGGCAATCTGGAAGGAATCCTCAGCAACACTGATGCTATCCATGATAGCTCGATGAATTGGGATAAGCTAGCATACATCCGTTCCTTGACCAAGGCGAAGCTTATTGTCAAGGGAATACTTCACCCAGAAGATGCTAAGCAGTGTATAGCCCTAGGGATAGATGGCATTATTATCAGCAATCATGGTGGAAGGCAAATGGAAAGCAACTATAGCACTCTAGAAGCGCTCGCAGCCATGAAGCCTGTGCTCCCGAGTGATTTCCCTCTTTTCCTTGATGGAGGAGTTCGATCTGCTACAGATATTCTAAAGGCTATTATGCTAGGTGCCAAATTGGTTTTCTTGGGTCGTCCTATCTGTTATGGTTTGGCTATAGGCGGCAGAGATGGTGTACAGCATTTATTCCAAATGCTAAGAAATGACCTCCTCCGCAATATGCAGTTGATGGGGATAGCCGACATAGGCACTATTACGTCCAGTCAAATAGTTAGAAATCGCTAACCAAAACAAAAAAAGTAATTAGTGCTTTGAGCAGTGGTAGATAAATCCAGCAGGAAAATTGTTGGTCTTGATCATCTCGCAATCATCCCAAGCTGCTGAAAACTTCTTGAAGTGGATCTTACTATATAAGATTTGAGAAAAATGTCCTCCAGATTTCAAGATTTCCTTTGAAGCACCAAGGATAAGATCCGTTTTTTCCTTAGAAAAGAAAGTAAAAGGCATAGACGAAACCATACTGTCTACTTCTTCACTCACGTATTTGCTGATATTTTCAGCTCCGTCGTTGATGATAATAAGTCTTTTGTCTTTGATTTCTTCCTTCACCTTGTCGCAAAAGTCCTCATTCACTTCGAACGAGTATAGCTTTGCATCAGCTGGCATTCTATCTAAGATCTCCTTTGTGATATTCCCTAATCCCATTCCAAATTCCACAAACACTTTCCCCTTCAGGTCTAATCTATTGCATATTTCAATCTCTACTTCTCTACTTGTCTCTGAAATAGCTCCAGTGGTGACAAAGTGTTTAGTATACTGTAATGCAGAAGCCAATTTACCCTTCATATTGATTTTCTTGATTTTACGTCGACAAATATAGAAATGCTAAGTGATTAGGAAGAATTTATGCAGACCAAATTCAAAATTAGCTAGTCTTAGCCTTGATAATGAATGACTTACAACTTTTTATATTTCCGTAGTATGAGGATAGTATTTTGGGCGTCCGGGCAGGCTATTCCGTGGTACGCCTTCGGCTCCCGTCCCGACAATAAAAAAGTCGGTACACAGCCTCCAAGATCGGCTGTCACTCTCTATCCTTGACGCATAAAAAAGGAGGGGATTCTAGAAACTTTCTTCTTCTAGCAATCAAAAGCGGTAGCTAACTAATAAGACACATACACTCTGCCATATCTGGATTTTAGATATCAACTTGTATTGGCTTTTTCTTAATAATGCTTTGGTAATAGTTTACACAACTCTAAAACACTTTCAAAATTAAGTACTGACTATCAGCGCATTGCAAAGGAAAAAAACTTTCTCGTGATTTTCTAAAAGGTATTGGATAGACTCTAAATAAAAAAAGGTGTTGACCTTAGGCTACAGCAAACTCATTGCAAGCACCTAAAGGCAAACACCTTTTTGATCTAAGAGGCTACTTGTATAGCCACTTTTATTCAGTTGATAGCTCAAACAGCTAATTGCTTAGTTTTAATTTTCTAAAGCTCCGTCCTCTATCCAACAAATAAAGGTTTGTAGCTCCTCATCAGTAAGCTCTAATGGACCTGCTGTATTAGATGGTGGCATGGCGCCTGACTCCACTTGATTTCTTAATGAACCATTATCAGCCAATGATTTTAAATTCGCAAAAGACTCAAAGTCACCATTGATAAAACCATTAACATGACAATTTGGTATAGCACAAGTTTGGTTCAGAATAGGTACTATATCACCGCTATATGACCGTGTAACATCACAATCATCACCGACAGAACCAGTATCCCCACCATCTTCATCGTCACTATCACAAGCGAAGGTTAAAGAAAGGCAGATGGCTAGTACAAAGAATAAATTTAACTTAAAAAATTTCATATGCTTATATTTTTAGTAAAAGAGAAGTGCCACACATTTTTTGATTTGTGGCACTTCTCTGTGTTTGTTTAACTTATCTTTAATTAACGTATGGATAAGTACTTAGTTCTAACGCATAAACAAGATGCTTTGTGAAAGACATTTGTTTAAAAAACTTATCAAAATCAAAGCTAAACAATTTTATTAATTATTTGAGCCCATAAATTTTTCTAACTTACTTGGTGTGCTTTCATTATCCGATCCAGCTACACCCCCCTCAAGCTCCTTTTGAAGAATAATCAGCTCATCCCACTTTTGTTCCTTTGCAAGGACAGCTTGCTTTGCCCAAGTTTTTGGATCGTGGATACGGTAAGCTGGTCCAGCACTTGTTAGGATCCTCGTTAATTCTGATGATGGAGCGTTAGCTAATTGTGTAAAGCTAGAGATACCAGCTGCATTTAACACTGACTCAATCTTAGGACCGATTCCTTCAATCACCTGTAGATTGTTGTCCGCAACAGCAAAATTCTTTGAACCAGCTGTAGCTTTTGTCTTGCTAGAAGTAGTTGTAGTTTCGGTTGCGCTGCTTTTACTGCTAGTAACCGTAGTACTTGAAGATGATGCTTGTCCTTTAGTCACTCTGCTTGTACCTAGATCTCTTCTTGACACAATCTTTCCTGCCTTAGTATTTCTAGTCTCTCCGACTACCTTCTTAGATACTTCTACAGTACCCATACCCATCATTTTCTTCATCAAAGCATCCATATCAATTTGCTTGACCACTTCTACTTCCTTGATGATTTCTACTTCTTTGATGATTTCTTTTGGCTTCTTACTAAGCTCTTTTCTCAAAGTAGTGATCTCCTTTTTCATAGCCGCTAAGTCACTTGCTTGCTTCTTACCTTTCGCAACAAGTTTTTGTGCAGACTTTTGAGTCTCTTCTAGAGTAACACTTAATTTCTTCAATTCAGCTTTATCCTTACGAGATCCTTTTCCAACAGATTTAGCACCTGAAACTACTCCTTTAGCACCACCCTTTTTTGCCTTAGACAATTGAGCCTGCAAATCTTTGATCGTTGCTTTATTCTTTTTATCCGTAGCAGACATTGACTTAACCGCTTTGTCTAACTTAGATTTAAGGTCTACTATAGCCTTATCGCTCTTCTTATTGCTTCCAGACAATTTCTTTGCACTAGATATCTGAGCATTTAAGTCCTTGATATTTGCTTTGTTCTTTTTGTTAGCCGTTGCTAATGATTTCTCAGCTGCCATTAATTTTGACTTCACAGCTGTCAACTCTTTATGAATTTTTGTAGTATTTTTTGATCCGCTAACAAATCCTTTGATTTGCTTCTTTTGGTCAGCTACATGACCTTGTAGAAGCTTGATAGATCCTTGGTGCGCCTTAGACCTCTTTTCAAAACTTGCCTTCTCTTTTGCTAATTCTTTCTCCAATTTTGCAAAGTCAGCGTTCAACTTCTTAAGTTCTTTAGTATCAGAACTAGTTATCTCTGTTATTTTTTGTACCTCTCTAACTACTGCAACTGGTACTTCTTTTACGATTTGCACCTCTTTAATTATCTCATTATTGACTATTACAGGTACTTCTTTAAGTAGCTCTACTTTTTTGATAACTTCCTTTTTCTTGTAAAGTGGAACTATCTTTTCAGCCTTTACCTTTACCTCTTTGATTACTTGCTCTGGTACTTTTACCTTTACCTCTACTTCCTTGATCACCTCTACTTCCTTAGTAACTATCACAGAAACTTCTTTGATCACCTCAATCTCCTTGATCACTTCCTTCTCTACCATGATTGGTACTTCCACGATCACCTCTTTGATTACTTCCTTTTCCACATATACTGGAACCTCTTTGATTACTTCTTTGATCACTTCCTTTATCACAGGAATCTTCTCAACGACCTTTACCTCTTTGATCACCTCCTTGATCACCTGCACTTCTACTGGCACTTTAGTTTCCAGCTTTACTTTTTTGATGATTTGCTTAGGAAGTTCTTTCTTGATTACCTCAACAATCTTTTCTTGAATGATCTCGACTGGCTTAACTACTTCTATCGTATTTGTCTTGGTTACCAGCTTCTCTTTAACAATCTGTACCTTCTTGACAGTTGACTTTCCTTTTTTGGTATGCAGAACATCATTTTTGACTTGAACTACTTTGTAGTTTTCATCTTTCCAGATGATTCCTTTTTTAAGCATACACTCTAATGCGCTAGCTGCTTGTTTATTGGAGATCTTGGCTGTCTTAGCAACCAAAGCAATTAGATTATTCTTTTCCATGAAATTAGAAATTAAATTGTTGGTGAATTTTAAAATAATATTGGTCAAAGTGAGGTTAGCACCAATTATGATTGCGAAGTCAGCTTTATATACAGCTTAGGATCAACTTAACATAAATGGTGAAACTTTAAATCAGTAGATTGGTGTGCGAAAGTAATACTATTCAAGCCAATTTTCACCTAAATATTTAAGATTTCCTAAAATCTTAAATATTTAACACGATGCAGAATATTAAAGGACTATTTCAAAACAAAATGCAATTTAGTGACTAGAGATGATTGTTAATTTTAGCATAAATCTCTTCCAGTTTAACGAGATAATCCCCCACTAGTCTTATACTTGTAAAAAAAAATGAAATACTTAAGCCTCTTCTTTTTTTTAGGAATTAGCCTTGCATTTATCAGCTGTACTAATGACGACGAAGCAGACTCAAACGGAGCTGAATTATTTTTGGATGCTGGACCAAACTCTGCGCCTATCTTTGAAGCAGGCACTCACGAAGCAGCTGCTAAATTTCCAAGATCTATCATGTCCAATTTTGTAGGACAAACTTTAGATCGTGTAGAGTA
>JALZVN010000080.1 GCA_023299965.1 Saprospiraceae bacterium
TCGATCTGCATACAATTGCATCAAGCATGGATCTGCAAAAGCATCATCAAACTCAGGCTTTTCCAAATCTACATCACTCAACAATCCGCTATAATGCCATTCTTTCATTAAATTTTTTAAAATAGGAATCAATTCATCTTCAATATTTATCTCCTCTAATTTTTCTAGTATTTTAGGAATAAATCTTAAAGAAATGTCAGCGGTCAAAATGGTAGATGCTGTTTTGTCCCTTGTGTATCGAGGAACTAATTGTGTCAACGACTCTGCTTCGTGCTCTCTATACATCATCAATTGCGCTGCGTGAAACAAAACCTTAGATGACCAGGTAGCCGCTTCTTTATCGAACGTCGGAGCAACGAAAGGATAACCTACGGCTTCATTGACATACCTTTTATTTAATAAGTCCACTACAGCAACACTCTGGGCTTCACTGACGTCATTTATCCTGCCAAACAGAACTAATTCGTTAGCACCCATTAATCTATCTATCATACGGTAGAATGGATTGGATAAGGATTGCAAGGTAGATTCTGACGCTTTCATTATGGAGCTTAAGATACTACATAATATTTTGAATTGCCAATTATTAACTCTTTTGATCTACATATAAACTGCTCAATATCTAAAATAGAGTAAGCAATTTAATCTATAGAATATTGAAAAAGTAGTGGACTTTCATTTGGGGTCTCCCGCCTGCCTACGGCGCGGTCAGGCTCTCTGCTTTACCCTGACGAAAAAGTCAGGATACGCTGGCGATCCTTAGCCTCTAACGCACTATCGTTTGTCGTGCTTATCGCCTACGGCGAGTCGCGAAGCGAATAAATTATCGTATTAAACCACTCTAAAAATAAAATTGTTCGTTTAATATTTACTTACCAAATAAGCGGGATAAAAATGACTTCTTCTTTGGCGCTTCGAAGGCAAAAAACTCTTGTGTATAATTAGATGCATCAAAGTTGAATGGAGTCTTCATTGCAGCCTTTTCTGCTATCCAATATTTAGTAATGAACTTACTAAGTTGTTCCGTAATTTGCAATGGATCCTCAGGAAAAGCCTTTTCATCAATGCTGTCTATCTCTACTGCAAGCTTTGGCAAACGCCCTTTGAGATCTTCCTTGACGATACGGTTGTAGATAGTTGCATATTTCTTTCCCTCCTTGAAGTTTACCTTTTGATGCAAGAAAAAATTTAGATCATTAAGATAACTTGTATTTTTTTGAACAAACTCTGACTTAGGAATAAATAACTGAAATAAAGGAAAGCGTTCTGTATACTTCATTATATACCCATATCGATCCTTTGTTATGGCATAATCCTTTTCTTTAATGTTTTCTTGAGCTAGTTTATTTTTATAATAATCATACAGCTCTAGGTCAAGTTTATTATTTTTTAAGATGAGTTGTTTTGTACCTTCATCTAACTCATCGATACGGGGCCTATTGAGGGTGACTCTTTTTACATCAATCTTCTTTGGAATCTTTAAGTCCAACTTGCCTCTAAAGAAATCTAGTGACTTACCGTATTCTTCAAAGATACCGACATGGATGGGAAGTTCATCTGCCAATTTGATAACTCTCTCCAAATCCGTTTTTGTAGGTTGTGTCGTAGGATAAAATCTTTTTCCAATCAAGAAGCTTAAAGTGAGGTTAGAAGCTTGTGGATTTTTAGCATATTCTATTAAGTTTTTAGGCTTCTTTTTGAACAGATTGAAATACTCTTTTCTATCTCTAACAAAAAAGTATTCTGAAACGACTTTGTCTACAGGATGCCTCAACATCATATAGATGGAGTAATCCTTATATTTGTCGTAGTTCTGTTGCTTGAAGATGTCCCCTGCATTGGACATTTTGGTTTCATGAACTATGTGCCGATAATGGAAAGTGTCTTTATTTTGCATCCATTCTGTACCATTGATGGCACAGTCTAATGTGGTACCTCCTGTCTTGGGTATATGGATAAATATTTGCTCTTTTTTCATCGCTATATTCATTTCGATATTACCATAAGTTAACAAAAATTTTATTCAAATAATTCATATGTAGTTTAATAATATAGGACGCTTATGTTATGTCTGGACTCGAGCATACTATAGATTATGATAAAATTGATTTAAAGATTATCTCTATCCTATAACACAATGGAAGAAAGTTTAAATCATTACGCGACTCGCCATAGGCGACTAAGCTCGACAAACCGAAGGTGCGTAAGAGACTAAGGATCGGTAGCGTATCCTGGCTTTTTCAGCCAGGGTAAAGCCGAGAGCCTGACCGCACCGATAGGTTGTGGGAGTCCCCAAAACATTACCGCCTCTAACTCGAAAATTCGACGTAGGATCGCACACATCCCATCCTTGTACACCAACGTAAAACCAATTTTACTTATGTACTATAACCACTGGACATCTTGACTAGGAAGCACAGGGGCAATATGGATAAATGCAGACTGTATATGTTTTGAAGCTAGTGGAGTTGTTACTCTATCGGCTAATAATAAGTTTCTCTACTCCCAAAAATAAACCATCCTTTCTGAGCTGAATCAAGTAGTATCCTGCTTGTAAAAATGAAAGATCAAGCTGATCTATGCTGCCTTTACGGAAATAAACAGCTTGCCCAATCGAATTAGAAATATGTACATCAAAATCATCCAATGAAGATTTGATGTGGACTTGACCATTAGCTGGATTTGGAAATATAGTGAATTTATTTGAAGGATTTACACCAGTTGAAACATCAGAAATAATATTGCAAAAATTGTCTTGAAAGCTATCATTGTAATGCAAGCTAATATAATCTAAGATCACAGTAGCGAGAGAATCTATCAACATAGCTCTATTATCTTCGTCAAAACGAATGTCTGGATTCATTTCGATCTGAATGGCATCTATATTACCGCCATTGTCTCTCGAACCATGCCTCACAGTATTGAATCCTCCAGAGAAAAAAGCATCTTCATCCAAGGGAAATGGATCCTGTAAACTTGGCACAGAGGGAAGCCCTTTAAGACCAAGTAAGGTCCCAAAAGCCTGGTCGCCCCTGAGCAATTCAGAGTGACTTAGGTTAGAAATATTATCCCCGACTAATGTCCTTACACTACTCTCTAAAATGAAATCTTCAGTATCCAATTCTTCATCTGACAACTGCAACTCTGATTTACTAATAAGATAACCCAACTCGATGCGCTGTACAACGTGAGCGTGTCCATGCATATCTATAAAGAGTCCTCTGCTGTAGTTTCTTTCAACTTCGGCCTTGGCAGAGTCAATCAGTTGGTGATAGCCCCTCCATGCTTGCTCAATAACTGGAATTCCCAAAGCTGCCTCTTCTATATCTCTGTTTGCATCAAATTTGATCCGATGTAATAAATTGAGCACAGTGTGTGGGTAACAACCCGTCTCTGCTACTATAGCATCATGGACACCTTCGGTAATGGTCTGTGTCCAAGAGTCTCGAGCCGTAACACAATTGTCGCATGATCTATCAGGTATACTATCAGGTCTCAATCCTCCCCCATGTGGAGCAGATAATATGATCGGTAAGTTACCAGCACGATACTCTACAAACTGGGTAGAATCAAAATATACTTCTCCAGGGATGAATTCTTGTGCCGCAAGCTTTGATATAAGTGAGCAGCCCATTACCATGAGTAAAGTCAATAAAAAATTTGGGCAAGCATGTATCATTACAATGATTTATCGAAATGGTAAAAGTGTAGACTACTAGCTTCGACCTCTAAAGGTAATAAACATATCGATTAAAATGCTCTTGCATAACTAACATATGGGAAAGGAATAAAAAATTGTGTGAAGCTTGTGTCATAGAATACAATTGCACCAAAATCAAAGACATTGTTCCTTTTAAAATAGCGAAGTCCTTGAATGCCTAGAACTACGTCGTCAGATCCAGATAAGGGCAAAAAGTAGTTTTCAGTCACCAGTGCTAGTCGTTTACTAAACCTGTGCATAGCAGAAAGATTATAAGCCAACTCCTCATCAAATCTACTATTAAGTACACTGTAGCCTGCACCTACAGTCACATTAGAATCTTTACTGCCAAAGGTGAGGGTGGCATATGAAAAAATAGTTACTTCTTGATTAGGTATCTTCACTATCAATGCACCAACAGAAGCATAGGTTTCTTGAGATACTTTAAACCCAAACTTAGGACCAACGAAATAAGCTGAGTTCCTTGAAAAGATCGTAGAAAGCAATTCTAGACCGGCGGTGATTGACAAATTCTCGGTAATCCCAACGCTAAAGGAATTGAGAATAATACTGGTATTCTGATAATACCCTTCCTTCTTTTTTAAGGGTATGGAACTCTGTCCAAAAAAATACTTTGAATAAAACCGTTGAGAATAATTAAATCTACTATTATAATTATACGGCTCAATATCATCCACTGCGCTGGAAATAAGTGTAATTTCTGCTACCTCCGTTTTTAAAACTAAATTTTTAGCGTCATTGGACACTATGACGCCGTGATATTGTTCGCCATTTTTCATGGTAACAATAACAACATCTTCTTTTGGAATCGACTTTAAAGTTAGCTGCGCCTCCATACCTGTAGCAAGAAGAAGAAGAAAAACTATAAGCTTACCTATTTTCGCTGACATCTAATTATTGTTATTGCTAAATATATTTATATATAATTTACTCTATTATCTCTAAGGTTCAAAATACACGCGAATAACTGAGATATGGGAACGCCACAAAGCGATTCCGAAAAAAGACTCGATCTTCAAACAATGTAGCAACTCCAATATCATATGAATTTTTACGCTTAAAAATTCTTATTCCATGCAGACCAAAAACAGATAGTGCGTTATCAGTTCTATCTACAGTTCTGTTATTCGGAAAGATGTAATTTTCTGATACTAAGGATAATTTTTGGGAGATCCTTTGAATTCCAGATACATTAATTGCAGTATTTAGATTATCCTCTAAATCATTATATAAACCTAAGGCGAAGGAAACACTTGCATCATTGCTCCCAAGGGTTAGTGAGGCATATGGCACTACGTATGTATCATTATCAGCATTATTCACCACAATGATGCCTCCTGCAAAGCTATTACTACTCTTTCCAATAGAAAAACCTAACCTTGAATTTAAATAACCTACCGGAGTCCCCATTATTAAATTTACTATTTCAAAGCCACCAGTGATGGTAAGGTGTTTAGAAATACCTACACCGAAAATATTGCCTACTAAGTATATATTTTGATAATATCCCTCGAAATGTCCAATAGATTTTGAAGGAGTGAATAAATAGTAACGATTGTGGTGCAAATTAGGAAAGTCAAGACTCCCCTTGTAACCAACCAAGTTTACGGACTCTATATTTTCTGCCTTCAGTAAAATTTTGGCATACTTGGTCTGCAATACTAGAGCTATATCATCGTCTCTAATCACTTGTCCTTCATATTGTTCACCGTTAACCATGGTGACCCGATACTTCTGGTTTGCCTGAACGGCTTCTACGCTAAGTTGCGCTAACAATCCCTGAAACGGAAGACAAAAGAAGCATAGTAAAATATATAATTTCATTACTTGATGGTTAAACTCATTGTGCAGAGGCTTACTCTAAACTTTTATAGTGTATCAGATATAAGGGCACCTCTATTAACTATCTTCTTGGCTGATCAGAAAATGAAAAATTTTCTTAA
>JALZVN010000081.1 GCA_023299965.1 Saprospiraceae bacterium
TTCTTAACATTTTCTTTGCATATTCTCCACAACAGAATCGAGCGGATTTAAGTTAAGTATGAAAGAATAAAGAGGTGCACAGAAAAGGATTAAAATATGAATTAATTTCCCAGATAATGACGGAGGGACAGATGAAGTACCCTCTACAATTTATCAAGCGCTTGCTAAGAGGCTTCAAAGACGAAGTAGGAAGCATACTGAGCATCAATCATCAAGGTACAGAAGCCCTCAACGAAGTACTTGACCAAGAGAATTTTGAATTGCAGTTTGAGAAGATGACCATCCAATTAGAACTTGTAAGAAACAGGATCACAAAGATTACAACGGTAAAAGATTTTATAATGAAATAACTCCCTACTAAACGATTACCAAATCAATTCCATATAACCGTAAGGAGGCGAGCGTCAAGCATGCCTCCTTTTTTTATTCCTATCTATTGGAGGGCACTTTCTTCAACCCCATTCATTAGTAGCTAGTCTATACAGGAATCTTAGTTACTTTTGAGCTTTTCTAGGCTTAAAGAAAAGATAATATGCCGCCGCGCCAAGGGCTAAAACCGCCAATCCAGAAAGCGCCTCTTCACTTTTATTGACCAAAGCTATGATAACGAAAATGGTGGAGATCAAAACGAAAAAAGCCGGTACAATTGGATACAATACTACCTTGACAGGTCTTTTGAGATCTGGTTTTTTCTTTCGTAAGATGAAAACGGCAGCCCCTGCCAAAGTCATGAATATGATATCCATAAATACCACAAATCCCATCAACTCTCGAAATCGCCCCCACATCAATAAAAGAACTATAGCCCATACAGATTGAAAAATCATAGCCTTCGCTGGTGTCTTAAAAGTAGGATGTATATCTGCAAGAAAATTAAAAAAGACTCCGTCTTTAGCCATAGCATAATATATACGCGGCGCTGACATGGTATAGATCCCGATGGTACCAAATATAGAAATCGCAATGGCTACGGCGACTATTTTACCTCCATTTGGCGTGATGGTATTCATCGCATCCGCAGCAATAGAATTGGTCTGAGAAATGCTATCTAGCGATAACAAATTCATATATCCAATATTCACAAGAATATAAGTTATCGTCACTATCGTCACCCCAAAAACCATGGCCTTAGGGACTGTTCGCTCAGGATTGATCGTCTCTCCTGACAAAAACGAAGTGTGATGCCAACCTCCCATTGCAAACAAAACACCAATCAACGCTAAAATAACCCCTTCAAATGCATTATCAGGAATAGTAGCTAAGCTATAATCTAGCGTGATTTGATCCGGATTGTAATACATGAATCCCAATACTATTATTACCGCAATCGCAAATAACTTTATTCCCGTAAATAGATTGGTAAAGATTTGACTAGTCCGCACACCAGTAATATTGATAATAGTCAATACAACAATGGCTAAAGCAGCAACCATAATTTTTTGATTAGGTCCGAGCGCAATAAAGTTGGTCAGATACTCGGCAAATATCATCCCCAAGGCTGCAATAGCACCAGTAGTGATGACCAACAAAATCACCCATCCGTACAGAAATCCCATCAACTCACCATAGGCCTCTTTGAGGTACACGTAGACACCACCTGACTTTGGATACATACCGCCCAACTCTGAAAATGTCAGGGCGCCAGTAAGTGCAATAAATCCACCTAGAGTCCATGCTATGATGACTAATAAGTGATGAGGCACATCTTCTACTATTTGACCTGGACTAGAAAAAATACCTGCTCCTATGCAGGCCCCTACAGCTATCATTGTCAAGCCATAGGTATTTAGTTTACGTTTAAGATTGGACATGACTAAAGAAAAGTAAAAAATAATAATCCGCCCACTAATTGAACAAAAAAGTGCTCTTCACAAGCATTATAGACTTATTTATCTACAAAATGGATCTTAACCGTTTTTTTTTTCGAGGCACTGCAGCGTTTTTACAGATATGCTACTCTTAACAAATGTAGCGCAGGAAACTAAAATGCATTTTGAAAATACCACGTGCTCAACACTTATATAAAGCTAAAAAAAACATTAAATGAAAAATGTACTCATCATAACAGTCGTTATGGCTCTTATCCTGTTTGGTTGCCGCAAAGACTCTGTCGTTGTAGAAATAAATGAAAGCACTAGACAAGGGAATGTCACGATCACAATTTCTACAATCGAAGGTCAAGTTGCTGGTATTATATATGATGAGAACAACAATCCTATTGCCAATACCATCGTGGAAATCAATGGCAAACAAGAGATCACCGATGAACAAGGCACTTATTTTTTCTCATCCGCCTTCCTAAATGAGGCAGGTACTTATATTCGGGCAGAAAAGGAAGGATTTATAGTAGGTTCAGACCTTATTTACCCAATAGAAGGATTGAATACATCCTTCATCCAAATGATGGCATTGACAAGGGACGTCAGTTTTCAGGCAGAAACAGGAGGAACAATTCAAATAGAGAGAGGTGGGTCGATTGATTTTGACCTAAATGCTATTGCTTCACCATCTGGAGATACCTATACCGGTGAAGTTTATGTGACTGCAAAGCGCCTGGCTACTGATGATCCCCAATTAGAGGATAAAATGCCAGGGGATCTATTGGGTAGAAATGCTGCAAATCAAAACGTGGTATTGGCTACCCTAGGCATGGTCGCTGTAGAACTTAGAGGAGAAGATGGAGAAGAACTCAATCTAAAAGAAGGGAATATGGCGAGCATTACTTTTCCAATTGCAGATAAAGACCAAGCATTCGCACCTGAAACTATTCCATTATGGTATTTTGATGAGATTAAAGAAATGTGGATTGAAGAAGGAAGCGCAACACGCGTGGGAAACAACTACGTTGGTAACGTGACTCACTTTAGTTTTTGGAATTGTGATGCCCCCTTTGAGTTAGTATATCTATGTGTAGACATTCTTAACGGCGATGGCACACCTGTCAATGATGTAAAAGTCAAGATATGTACCAACGGATTAGGAACCCGAAGCGGCAGACCACAAGGTGGTGTTTTAAATGGGAAAATCCCCAAAGATGAAATCCTAGAATTTAAGATTTTTAGTACTGGTGAATGTAGTAGTCTTCTTTACCAAGCCGATATCGGTCCATTTGGTGAAGACGTAAAACTTGATCCTATCCTACTAGAAAACAAAAGCGAATACACCTTGACTGGCAAAGTGGTTTGTAATAGTACTGCAGTATCAAATGCTCAGCTTATTATTCAAGGGGAAGGCTTAGTTGACATTGTACAAGCTGATGAAAATGGACAATTCACTTATAGTACTTGCTCCAGTGAATTAATACAAATCTTTGCAAAAAACGTAGAGACTGGGGAAGGTAGTCAAACACAAGAAGTCAACTTTTCAGATGCGAATCCAGTCATACATCTCGATTTTGAGACTTGTGATGAATGCGCTTTTGAAGTAGAAGTCGCTTTTGACAATGCAATCCCATGCAACGAATCTGTAGAAGCTACGGCCATGGTATCTGGTAATGGTGATTACACCTATGCTTGGAGCGACGGTAGTACAGGAGAAAGTATTTCACTACCACAAGGAGAATATGCAGTGACCGTTTCTGAAACCAATACGGAATGCGAAAAAGTTATTGCATTTTCTGCCCCTATAGACAGCATCTATTTAAGTCTTAGCTTCGCAACGGAAATGCATGATTGTGATACAGACGCTGGTGGATTTACCGTGACTGTGCTAAACGGAGTGGCTCCATTCACATACGAATGGAGTGATATAGATGGCACCACTATTGGCAATACAGCAAGCATCACCGGTATTCAGCCTGGAAATTATTTCCTTACCGTTACAGATGACGCAGGATGTACTATCACTTCCACTCGTAGGCTTTCACCTAGCACGATAGATCTAAACATTCAAGATTACTATTTGATTGATTGCAATCAAAGCATCGTTCTTATTGATTTAGAAATACAAGATCCTTTATTCACTTATCTCTGGATTGGTCCAGATGGGTTTACCAGTAATGCAAATTCAGTAACTGTTGAATCCGCTGGAATTTATACCGTTGAAATTACGAACAGTCTTGGCTGCACGGAAATCTTCGAAGTAATAGTGGAAGAAAATACTTTTGCCCCCGTCCTAGAGTGGGCACTTAGCTGTAATGACATATATAGAGACCTAGTTCTATTCAACAATTATTTCAATGCAGAAATAAATTTATTTGATGAAAACGGTGTGCTGTTATCAGATTTGCAAGAAGGTACACATACACTTAGCATTTTTGATTTTCAACAAGATATTACGCTATACATTTTAGATATCGAAAATGGATGTGGAAATTGGCAAACAGTAAATAATTTTTTCACTACTAGTAACTCCTTACAGATAGACAACACTACTATTCCTAGCTGTGCTTCGTGTACCGATGGAAATATACAAGCAAGTATTATTGATCCAGATTGTAATGGATGTACCATAGAAGTTTATACCAAATCCAATAATGAGTATGTCTTACTGACTGCTGAGAACGACAATAATCAGCTAGGAGTAGGTACTTATTATGTTTCATTAAAGGATGAATCAGGCTGTGTTACTGAGTTTTTGACTGTAGAACTATAATAATACGGCCATATTAAAGCGGCTATTAACTAAATTTAATATAATTTTTCCTGAGAGGAGATTTTTTCCTCTCAGTTTTGTATCTTTTAGAGACAAAAGACAAACTATTTATTTTTGAACCTCGATACTATCATAAAAGGCTGTCAAAGCAAAGATCCTAAATGCCAAGAAGCATTGGTTCGGACTTACGCTCCTATCTTGATAAACATATGTAAAAGATATGTCTATGATGCGGATTTGGCCTATGATGCTATGCAAGAGTGCTTTTTAAATACTTTCAAGTATATAGACAAGTTTTCTGGCAAGGGATCCTTTGATGGTTGGATAAAGCGCATCGCAGTAAATTGTGCTTTAGGGGTAAGAAAAAAAATGAAAGGCGAGTTGTATATCCATGAAATGGATCAAGTCTTGAGCTTGACAACAGACATACCTGACGCTGTCGCGAAACTAAAAGAGGAAGAATTATTAAAAGTAGTTGATGAATTGCCGGAATCTTGTGGCATTATTTTCAAGCTATTTGTGCTTGAAGGATATGCGCACAAAGATATTGCAGCGATGCTCGGAATTAAGGAATCTTCTTCTAGATCACAATTAGCAAGAGCACGCGAAAAATTAATTTTAAAATTGAGGAACATCGAAACCAAAGAATTCAATCTTCTTCAAAGATTAACACTCTCAAGCGCAACGTAAATTATGAATATTTTTGATTTTGAAAACAGGCTTAAAAGTCACACGACCAATTCAAGGGGAAAGGTCGACTTCGACAAGTTATTGAGTGATCTCGATATCAAACCGCAGCCTAGATATAGGTTTGGATATAAGCATTTCTTTTTTGCTAGTATCGCATTGATAGGCTTAGCCTACCTTACCCATAGTTATATATTGAATGAAAGTGTTCAAAGTGAAATAAGTACAACTGCACAAGTAACTGAAGCTACAGCCCCCACTACAGCCTCTATCAAAAAAGAATCTAAAACAATCTTAAACAACAATACATTATCTGAAGAAAAAACTACACTTGCTCCTAACACCAATTTAGAATCAATAACTACTTTATCCAGATTTGCGCATTCCAATCAAACGCAACTAGATAAGGCAGAATTGAATAAAAATGAAACACAAACAACAAGCCCCAAGATTCAGAAGATTATTACAAAAGATGTAATTTTCAAAAAAGAGATAAAGCAAGAAGTATTAACACCTTCGACTGATGTTCCTGCTAGTAATGCTACATCCATAGAAATGGCTGAGTCTACAGAATCTAAAATAATTGCTGCATCAAATAGCAGTAACACGGAATACAATAAAAACCAAAATTCAGAATTAGAGAGGTTTGCTGAGCCAGTAAGTTTGATTGCAGCCTCAGAATTCAAATTGTTGGATATTGATTATGGAGTATTCAACAACAAAAAAACGGAATGTCCTAAGTTTAGCGATCGTCTATGGCATCTTTATATTATACCTGAAGTAGGATATACTTTCCCGATGAAAACACTAAGTCTCAATGATGAGGCTTATAGCTTTGTTTTTACAGAAAGACAAGCTCATGAGACTACCGTTGAAGGAATTAATGCGTCTTTGTTTTTGCAATTCAAAAATCAACTCACTGGACTATACGTAAAGCCTGGTGTATCTTATTCAAAATTTACAGAGCGGATCAATTTTATTCAAACGGACATTACTATTGACACCATTATTCGAACGATAGTCGAAGAAGATCCTGATGGAGAAGTAATTAGCGAAGTCACTAGTGAAGAGATTAATAGAATAGAAACAGATACTGAATTTGAAGTATATTACAGACTACATCAATTTGAACTACCAGTAGCAGTAGGATATAGCTTTAGTGTTAATCGTTTCAATATAGATATAGAAGCTGGTCTCAAGCTTAACTTTTTACAAACTGCTACAGGTCAAATACTCTCTAAGGGAGGCGAATTCGTGAATCTTAACAGAAATAGTGGTCACTTTAAAAACTCTGTTGGTCTTGGCTTCTTTGGTGGAATCCTATTGAAGAGAGAGATAAATTCGCGAGCAGAACTCTATGTTGCTCCTAGATTTAGTTTCAACACGCTTTCTTATTCTGCTAATGAAAATCCTATCAATCAAAAGTACAGTGTATTAGGATTGCATGCTGGAGTAGTATACGCCATTTACTAAGCTACGGCTATATTCATTCTTTTTTTTCTATACTATTCAAGTAATCAATGATTAAGAAATAGCAACTAAGTTAAGATTGGAGAAGCCATATTTTTTCATACTTTTGTGAGAAAATGCTTCCTTCAAATACAACTGTTGCACCTATGGACAAAATTGACAGCCTCAATCAAGTAGCTGAATTTCACCGCTTATTTAAGCACCCTATACTAGATAATCCAACAATCCCCTCTAAAGAAAGATCTGATTTACGCGTGAGCCTAATCGCTGAAGAATTAGATGAGCTAAAGGAAGCCATTGCAAATAATGATATGGTAGAGATCGCAGATGCCCTATGCGATATCCAATACGTTCTTTCTGGCGCAGTTTTAGAATTTGGTCTTGGGAGTAAGTTTGTCAAAATGTTTGAAGAGGTACAACGCTCAAACATGAGCAAGGCCTGCAAGAGTATGGAAGAAGTTGATGCTTCTGTAGCGCACTATAAGGAAAGAAAAGGAGAAGAATGCAGCTATAAGCAAGAAGGAGACAAATTCTTATTGTATCGCACTTCAGACCAAAAAACCTTAAAGTCAATCAATTATTCTCCGGCAGATTTGAAGTCAATTTTAGAAGAGTAATGTTTACTGATCTTCATTTGTTAACTGAAGAATTTTATCACTAAAGGAAGAAAGCATTTCTGCGCTAGTACCAATTTTGTACTTCACAACTCTCCTATTTTTATCGAGCAAAACGTAGGTTGGATAGTATTTAACTTTCAACTTACCGAGTAGAAAATCCTTTAGATAGGCCACATTGAAACCTATGGCTTCAATTTCTCTAATTTCTTTTTTTGTGTAGGTTCCTCTATATGTAAAATGATAAAATTTAACTTTTTTGTTTTTAGAAAAATCTACAAGACTGGAGAGTAAATTAAGTTCTAAAGAATTGTAAACTTGAGATCCTCCAATAGCAAACACAATCATACTATCCTGACTTGACTCCTCATTGACCTTAGTCTTGTTTGTCAATCTAAAATTGTAGGAAATATTTTTCTTGTTTAGTTTAAACAATGAATTCGATTCTTTAGCAACAATGATTTCATCCAATGAACTTCTTAGTTCATCGGGAAATATTTCTTCTGTGATCTTGAATTTATCCACAGATAACACGGCAGCATCCACTGTAGTAGGAATTATTGATCTAGCTACATAAGTGACTCGACCATAGACGTCGTCCACAAAAGAATATTGCATTGCATAGCCTTTTATTTTGCTAAAAGGAGTAAAATCAACCCCAAAAGAATTAGTGGTGAATATTTCGACAGTAGTATTCTTATGCAGTATTTCATACTTTTCGCAAAGCATACCAGCAATTTGATATCTGGTTTCATCATTATTATTTGTCACTAAAGTCGGAATTTGCTGTAAGGGACTTTTGACAGCTATATTTTCACCTTCTTCCTTTAGATAACATCTATAATCAATAAAATCGTCAAGATTATATAAATGAACCTCGTCGACATTCGCAGCATACTTATTTAGAGTAAGCACTTTATTCGGGCTTACAATATGGTAAGCTTCATACGGTAAATTATATTTGTAACTGGATAAACTATCCGTATTTTGAACGAATACATCATATCTTATCTCGATTACATGGACATCTTCCGCTTGAACCAAATTTGGTAGCCAAAGTAAAATTATAATCAAAGTTAAAATAGATCTATACACTACATCTACGTATTTTAAACTATTAGAATAAAGATATTAACAATTAAAAAAGCAATACGTTGTTAACGAATATAGAGAAAACTTTAAAAGTTTACTAATTCCACTTAGACATTGATATCATTTGACCTTATTTTAAAATATATTTAATTTGTAGAAGCATGCATATGCCTAGGTATAGTTTTGACATCCAAAAATATCTGTCGCGACTTGCCAAAGGCATCCTTGCCTGCCGACCAGGCAGGAAAGCGCGACAAGGCGGAGCCGCGTAGAAGCAAAGGATAGAAGTGGTACCGCTTTTTCTGCGGTAGGAACGGATAGCCTGACGCCTTCCGCTTTTCGCGGGATGGCGGTGCTCCCAAATCACAGTACTACATTTTGAGATTTTGGATAATATACTCCCCTACTTTATTTCCTTGTCCTACTCCATGGGCGATCGCAGGTTTATGATGTATTCCGCCATAGAGTCTACTAATTGCAGCTTCTTCACTGGCTTGCGTAAAAGTTTTGAAACTACGCACTGGCTAGCCATACTCCACTAAATAAAAATCAAGCAAATGCGATGATGTGTGTACTTTTTGAAAGTATGCGATAGAAACAACAAGGTGAAATTTATAATATGTCGGCAAGCTATGGTTTGGTTCCGTGACAATGTGCGTATCTTCCAAGCGCTAAACATTCCTATTATTTTAATAGAGGTACCCAATAATAAAAACTAAATCAAATGATCCAGAAAATGCTGTTTTGCTGCTTTCTATTTATAGTCTGCTTCAATAACAATTCGGCATTTTCTCAATCCTTCGGCTACGAATTCCCTGATAATAGCTCCTCTGAATCAATCCCATTCGAATATATCAATGGTTTTATAGTCATAGAAGTACTTTTTAACCAAACCTTTCCTCTTAAATTCATAGTTGATACTGGAGCAGCAAACACGATTATCTCCAAAAAAGAGATAATTTCCCTTTTTAACTTGCCTTATGGTAGAACATTTGAGATATATGGAGCTGATCTAAGCACTATACTGTATGCTCATTTAGTCAAATCTGTCTCTCTTACCTCTGAGAACTTGACAGCCCCAAATCAAGATATACTCGTATTAGAAGAAGATTACTTTGATTTTCAGCGAATTACGGGTTTAGATGTTCATGGACTTATAGGAGCGGACATGTTTAGGCAAAATGTGTTAAAAATTGACTACAAAACAAGGACCTTGACTTTGTATAGACCGACCTCTAAAAAACTAAAAGTCAACAAGTTTGATGAACTAGATATGGTGATTCAAAAGTCTAAACCCTACATATCCACTAAGACAGAACTTTCGAACAATAAAGTTTTAGAAACAAAGCTTCTAATAGATACAGGGGCATCAACAGCTCTTTTATTAGATACCAACTCTGATGAAAGCCTTACTTTGCCAGAAAATATTATCCCTGGCGTCCTTGGTTACGGCCTAGGTGGCAATATGGAAGGCTACGTGGGAAGAATTCCCTCTTTAGAATTTGGCAACTTCAAGCTAGAGGATGTAGTCTGCAGGTTTCAAGAAGTACAACCAGATACGATCAATAGAAAAAATCTAATAGCTAGAAATGGTATCATAGGAAACTATATTCTTGATCGCTTTAGCATAATTATCGACTATCCTTATCAGAGATTGTACATAAAGCCAGTCAGAAAATGGAAAAGAAAGTTCTACTATGACAAAAGCGGGATAAACTTCGTTTCCGTAGGGCTAAGCGAAAAGACATTTTATGTAAACTCAATACTTGATGGCTCTCCTGCCGACTTAGCCGGAATTCAAACTGGTGATGTAATTAAAAAAATCAATAATATCCCTAGTAAATTGCTCACTTTCAACAATATCAACCGCATTTTACACAGTAAATCAGGCAAAAAAGTAAAAATCAAAATCAAAAGAGAAAATCAAATCATTAAAACTGAATTTAGACTCAAGGACTTGATTTAAGCTCGCTTTTATTGATAAAATATTGTATGTTTGTAGTCATTTTATAATAAAACCTAATACTATGTTTGCAATATTGACAATAGCTGGTCAGCAATTCAAAGTTGAGGAAGGTCAGCAGATCTTCGTCCACCAGTTATCTGCCGA
>JALZVN010000082.1 GCA_023299965.1 Saprospiraceae bacterium
GCTAAATTCCCTCAGTCTAGCCTCGTCTGTCAAATTCAAATTTAATTTTAGCCTAATTCAGAGGCGTATAGAGATACCCTAAAGAAAGATTTGGCAATGACTTCTCTACAGATGAACTTGTAATTACACCAGATCAAATGTTCCACTCTGAAAAACTAATAACCATTCTAGAGCGCTAGAAAAAAAACATATTAACTTTAGAGCACTCCCATAGCTAACCATAGCAAAAAATAAACTTGATGAGCGCTTGTATTATTTGTACATTAGATAAGAAATTAACAACATGAATATTAAGATAAAACCTTTGAATAAGGAGCTTAAAAAAGAATATTTATATTTTTTTGACAATATTGTTTTTGAAGAAAATCCTGATAGGGCAAAATGTTATTGCTATGACTATCACTTCACTGGAGATGTAGAAGCATGTACACGCGCACAAAGCCGTACTGCAGTTGAAGAGCTTATCAATGAAAGTAAGCTTACAGGGTATCTAGCCTTTCATAATGACAAACCCATTGGATGGGGAAATGCAAACAATAGATCAAACTATCAAAGACTCCTCAAAGACTATGACTATATTGACAATCCTCAGGACAAGGTCTGCTCAATCGTTTGTTTCCTAATTCATTCTAACTACCGTAGACAAGGCATTGCCCAAATGATACTTGATAAAATTATCGAGGACAATTCTGATAAAGGCTATGATTATTTTGAAGCCTATCCTAAGAAAGCAGAACTATCATGCGAAGGCAATTTCAAAGGTCCACTGGAGTTGTACAACAGATATGGCTTTACGATACAGAAGGAGTATGATGATTACTTTGTAGTCAGGAAATGGATTAAGTAATTAATGGTTCCTAATTCATAGATCAGTAAAAGACACCCTTGTGTTATTTTGAAAGGTACTTATTATCTAGAATAAATAATCCTAAAAAATATAAACCGTCCTGTATACTTGATTGACCATTCTTATTCAACTCTAGCTGTTCAAATATATTAAAGGCAATAAGCTTAGAGAATGTGAATATTACATTGAAAAGCAAGAGCCAATATTCTAAGGAATATTGGCTCTTGCTAGTAAGGGGTAACATATGGGTACCGCTATTGGTCTTTATCTTAATTATGATATAAACCCTAGGATAAAATATACTAAACCTGCGATGGTAGCTGCGATAGGCAAGGTCATCAACCAAGAGAGGAGAATTTTTCTAACTACTTTGATGTCCGCTTTTTTAGTAGCCGTACCAATACCAAAGATCGACCCTACGGACACGTGTGTAGTAGATACAGGCATACCATGAATACTAGCAGTTGTCACCAATAAACCTGTTACAAGGTTGGCGGTAAATCCTTGACCGCTATTCATAGGAGTAATTTTCTTACTCATCATCTCTCCTACTTTCTTCGCATTTAATATTCCACCAATAGCCATCGCTAGTGCAACAGCTATCATTCCGTATTTGATATCTAAGGCATTTATGACTACCAATAGGCCGACTATCTTAGGCGTGTCATTTAGACCTCTAGCGAAGCTTACTACCCCTGCACTGATAAAGTGAAAAAAGTCCAATATCTTTTGTGCACTGATGCCTATAAATTCTCCTTGATATTTCTCAATGTATCTAGCTTCTATTGATTTTGTTCCGCCACCTGGTATAGCCGCTACCATTTTAGCAGTTTCCATCTGGGGCGTCAATTCTGCTGGGACTGCGAGAACAGATTCCTTTTCTATACCAACTGCTTTTCGGACTTGCCGGAAAAAGAGGTAAACAATCAAACTCACTACTGCTGCCATCAATGGACTTATAATCAGAGGCCATAAAAATGCAGATCCAAGTTTTGCAAAATTGAATGAAGATCCTACCGCAACAACTCCACTGCCAAATAAGGCGCCTACTAGACTGTGTGTAGTAGAAATAGGCATTCCTATCTTAGTCGCTAAGAAAACGGTTATAGCAGCTCCTAATGCTATGGATATGGCAAATGTAGGAGACTGGATCAATGAATCTGGAACCAATCCCTTACCAGAAAAATTCTTTACTAAGGTACTTGCTAAGAAAATAGCTGCTATAGAACCCGATAAGGTCGTTATCGTTGCCCAGGTAATTGCCTTCTTATAGTCGAGCGTACCACTACCGAATAGCGTTGCTACTCCCTTAAAATTATCATTTGCTCCATTGCTGTACGCAAGAAAAGCCGCGGCTAAAAATAGAAGTACTAATATCATTGTAGGTATTTAAAGTTGAATAAATTTATGACGTATTTAAGCAAACATCATATTCATATGCATTCACACAAGTCCTTGGTCTTCCCAAAGAATAACCAATTAGGAACTGGAACAAGACCAAGTATTCAGAAGTTGTGAAGGCAACTAAAAAATCTCGATATGTATATGTTGCCGATACTTGACCGTGATTGTGGATATAGATGTATAATGGAAAAGGACATTAAAAATATTACTCCTACCTGTCCCATGTTCGTAGTCTTTATATTATCTCTTAGCATTTGGCTTAGGGATAGAAGTGATATGAAGTGGTCTACAGAGGGAATGAAGCAATCACTGGTGAAGGATGAGCGAACGAGCGAATACTAGCCAGCGATATGCTGAATGCCTCTGTAGACTGCTGAATACAAACGGAAAGCCCGCCCCAACAATGTTGTTGGGAAAGCCCAAAAAAATCAAATGGATATAAATAATTGAAAATCAATATATTACGAAATGCGCGTCGAGATGACCGGATTATTGGCACAGTCCTTGCAATCTTGTAAGTAAGTTTTGGTTAAAAAATTGTAAGATTCGTTAGACGCCTGTATCGCAAGATACAGGCTCTTTTTTTGCCCCTATGCCAAGGTTCAAGGTTAGTCGATAAACAGGTCTCTGCTGTATCAAAGATTATGAGATAACAAATAGGCATATACATATTGCCACTCGCCACTCCTCTAAAGAATCAAAAGGAAAATTAAGTTATACCATTTGAAGTTTAAAATGGCATTACTGGATAATAAGCTTTGCCTGATAGGTACTTGTATCATCGCTGAGCGTCAAAATATACAGACCTGGTACGGTCTGATCCATCTCCAAAAAGAGTTGCGAAATCGCGCTAGGTCCAGACTGGTGTGCCACTGCTCGTCCACGAATGTCAAATACACCTAAAGTATAATCACTCGATAAGGCATCAGGTAGCTGAATGTACACGACGCCAAGACTCGGATTGGGAAATACCTCAAGAGGCTTATGTGCTGCTTGTAGCGTCGAAGTCAATACAGTGATTTCATAGGTCATCACCAACGTACAACCATTGGCATCAGTAATCACTGCTTGGTAAACACCCATATCTAAATCTTCAATAAGCAATCCACTTTCGCCATTGCTCCATACCACATCATAGTCTGGAACACCTCCAGTAATATCCAGAAAAATACTTCCGGTAGCAGAACTCGACTGTGTATTGATTTGATTGGCAGAGACCTGAAGCTCATCAGGTTCTGTAACCGTATATCTATTAACTGACTGGCAGCCCATCGCATCTGTCACGGTAATGGTATAATCACCCGCTGGCAATCCTAGGATAGTATTAGAAGCAAATCCATTGTCCCAATTAAATGAGAAGGGCGGAAAATCTCCTGACACGTCTACCTCAATGCTTCCATCTGACCCTTCAAAGCAAGATACATGCTCTAATTCTAGATCTACAGAGATCTGTACATCATTGGATAACTCGTAGGTCTCCAAATGTACACAAGCCCTCGAATCCGTTACCGTCAATTCGTATTGTCCAGGTTCTAATCCGGTGATAATGGGTCCGATCAATCCATTGCTCCAACTATAGGTATACGGTGGTGCTCCTCCGTTCGCATCTACAGAAATGGAACCCTGCCCGCTGCTATTACACGCTGGTAAAACGAGATCTGAAATCACCACAATAGGTGCAGGATTATTCAGCGTATAACTGTCTACAAACTCACAAAGTGCCTCATCAGAGATCGTTACAAAATAGGTATCGGGTCCTAGGTTATCTATCTCTCTAGTCGTAGCTGCATTGCTCCAGTTGTATGTATAATCTTGTGTTCCTCCAAGGACTTGTAGACTGATGGCTCCATTGAGGTCATCTGCACATGCCACTTGATCGATAATCCCTGTAGCCGTGATCGGCTGGACAGCAGTGATGGTCACTGCATCTGAAGTCATCGCTCCAGAACTATTGGTCAAGGTAACGGAATATGTGCTGGAACTGGATACCAAGATTGTTCTATTGGCCTGGATGTTTCCATCGTTCCAGAGATAAGAACAAGTAGCACAATTAGGATCTGTAGCGTCTAATGTAATCTCTGCCCCAATACAAATATCTTGATTGCCGCCAAGACTAAGCCTTGGTGGATCTTCTGCTTGAGAGCGAAGCACCCAGCCATCTTGCATACCCATATTGGCTGATAAATCTTGGTCTGTAGAAAAGGAATATCCAGCCATCCAAACTGATCCATCA
Source organism: Saprospiraceae bacterium (assembly GCA_023299965.1). Lineage (GTDB taxonomy): Bacteria > Bacteroidota > Bacteroidia > Chitinophagales > Saprospiraceae > JALZVN01. The sequence continues at coordinate 4,485 of JALZVN010000082.1, forward strand.
GACTGAGTAACAATTGCATTAATGGCATCATTGCCTGTACCTCCTAGATTGTCTTGCCATTCTATTTCGCCGGTTGCTGAAAGTTTAGCTATCCAAGCGTCTAATCCTCCTAGAGAGGAATTGATATCTCCATCATCAGACCTGATCGTGCCTGCAATCAAAAATCCATCCCCTTCAAAACCTGCTACTGCAGTACATTTGTCGGTAGCGGTTCCTCCTATAATATTTTGCCAAAGCTGATTACCTAAGGCGCTCACCTTGAGTACCCACATATCTCCATGCCCATTGCTTCCTGCCATCGCAGAGAAAGTAGTGGCGCCTAACACGAAGCCTCCATCCTCTGTAGCCACTAAACCATTGAGTATATCTTTAAGATTTCCACCATAGTTTCTAGACCAGGCATGGGTACCATCGGCATTGATTTTAGATAACCATAAATCTGAGGCTCCAAAAAAATCTGGGCTTTGGAGATCACGAGAATTAGATTCTCCTCCTAGTATAAAAGATCCGTCCGGATTCTGAACAGCTTTAGAATATCCATCCATCAGCGAACCTCCAAATCTTCGATTCCAAACGACTCCTCCACTGGCATTGATCTTAACTGCCCATCCATCAGATGCTCTATCTATAAAATTATTTACATATGAAGTGGTTGTCCCAACGGCGAGTATCTCTCCTGTAGGTAATGCCAGAACGTCTGCAAACTGATCATGTCCTAAGTCTCCATAAGATCTAGTCCAATTGATGTTGCCATCTGCATCCATGTTCACCAAGATGCCGTCCGCTTTGTGCGAACCTCCATCCAAATCACCATCGGAAGCGTTTCCATGTCCAACGATTACAAAATTACCATTTGCTAATCTTGCTCCTGCTGTTGCTCTATCAAATCCAGTTCCTCCCAAATGCTTAGACCATATCAAGGCACCTGAATCGTCAAAACGATTCGCCCAAAAATTAAAGGCTTCGTCAGAAGACGTTCTGGAATACCCAATAGTCAAGGCCCCCTCTCCTGGGATCTCTACTACGTCGACAATAATATTCTTTTGAGCGTTTCCTACATTTTGAGACCAAGTGATAGGAATCTGTGCAGAAATGATAGGTGTGAATAGACACAACACGCATACGACAAAGGTGTATCGCAGCACTTCGGCAAGTGGATGTAATCTGATATGTGTCAAGTATGTATAATTTGAATAAAAAGGAAAATACCTTCTTATAACAGTTCAAAAATAAAGAAATATACTGAGTAAAGCCAAAAATTATCCCATGTATGAGATTTACTGGCATTTCATGTATTTTTATCTTTCTTTGATGATATTTACGCCACATAAACACCTAAATCACGCTTTTTGATTCGAGAATTCCACAAACAGATTGTTAAGATATCGCCAGATTGGAAGCATAAGCGCTTTTTGATCGCATTAAGCGGTGGTTTAGACTCTGTAGTCCTGGCTACATTGGCTAAACAGACCGGATTAAATATGGCCTTTTGTCATGTGAATTACCACTTGAGAGCTGATGCTTCGGATGGAGACGCTGATTTTGTATCGGATTTGGCTGACCAACTAGAGGTACCACTATTCTTATTGGAAAATGATTTATCTGATTTTCAAGGAAATATCCAGCTAGAAGCGAGAACATCCAGGTATGAGTGGTTTTATGACTTGATGGAAGGTCGAGGTTTTGACTACGTCATGACGGCGCACCATCTCAACGATAGTCTAGAGACATTGCTTTTTAATTTGGGTCGTGGTACGGGCATCCATGGCATGACTGGCATCCCTGAACGCAATGAGCGTATACTACGCCCCATGTTAGCTTTTTCCAGAGAAGACATTTCAACTTTCGCGAAAGCAAATGACATACAGCATAGAGAAGATGAATCTAATGCTTCGGACAAGTATGCTAGAAACTTTCTACGACATCATGTAGTCCCAAATTTATTGGAGCACAATTCTGAATATCTAGATGGAGTCTCCAAAACAGTGCGCCACCTTCAAGGTACCGCTTATTTCAATCAGATGGCACTAGATATCATTTTGGAGAAAGCATTAAATTCTGAGGGGGCATCTAGATGGAGACTGGACTGGGCACAAATGAAAGCGTATTTATACCCTTCACATATTTTGCTTCATTGGTTAGAAGCGTATGGTTTTTCTGGAAAACAAATTGATGATTTTCTGAGTAAGTCGCCTTGGCAAAATGGGGCTCGTCTTTTAACTAAGGACTATACCCTGCTCTATGATCGAGAGCATTTCATCTTGACCAAGCAAACAGAAAGTAAAGAACATAGAATACACTTTTCGCCAAAGTATTTTCAAGAATTGCAATTTGGCGATTGTCAATTCTCTTTTTCCTATATAAATGTTTCTGAATTTGAAAAATCCAATGATCCCAATATCGCGTTTTTTGATGCTGACAAACTTGGGATTATGGGTATCCGATTCTGGAAAGATGGGGATTCGTTTTTGCCTTTTGGAATGAATGGAAAAGCAAAAACACTAAAGAAACTTTTCACTGATGCTAAATACGATATTGATCAAAAGCATCGAGTTCCGTTGTTGGTAAATGGAAATGATATTATTTGGGTGTGTGGTTTGAGATCGGATCATGCTTATGCTGTTGGGAATGACACAAAAAGGGTGTTGAGGGTGAGGTGTAAAGACATAACAATTTAGAACTAAGTTTTCAAGCACAGCTTATTTTGACCTGCCAGACCGAAATTGTTTCGAATTTTAATAGGGGCAGAAGTGCGTGTCTAGAGGTTTCCGTAAATGTTGTGCTCTATGGTAAAAATAAGTGTTGCGCGTCTAATTTCAAATCAGAAAACCGCCCTAGTTCCCAACTTTTTTTTGGTCAACTAAACCAAAACTACTTCACATTAGTTGCTTATTTTTTGTAGACTGCCGTTTATTTTTTGCACTAAATAAGCAGATGGATACCCTTTCGTTTGCAAATTAGCGAGTACCTTATTTGCATCTGATTTATTAGAAAACCCAGCTAAATAAAATATAGTCAAGCCATTGCTTTGAGTCGTTTCTATTCTACCGTATCTGTTGAGTAATTCACGATCAATATTTCCAGTATTTCTCAAGGCCGCTAAACGGATTTTATATTCAGAAACTGTACTGGTGCTTGTAGAAGGCGATGAATTTCTAGAAGTAAACAATTCTTCGCTTCCTGATTTATTCGTGACACCATCTTCAGTCACCACATATGCAGAACCGTATCCTGCTGCATTGACTCTAGACTTTATAGACTCCGCTTCCGCTTTAGTCCTATAAACGCCTACACGTACTCTGTTGTAGTCACTTGCCTTTTTAACGTACACATTTCCTATGCTTGACAAGCGAGAAGTATACTTACTTATATCTAATGGTTTACTAGCTTTTACAGCTGCAATCTGCACAGAAAATCCACTTGAGATAGTACTTGTTGAGCTATAGCTACTGCGGGAAGCAGGCTGTGGTGCTGTTGATCTTGTGCTCGTATTAGGTTGGCTCGGAGCGCTAGCGATCGGAGCAGAAGACATGATCGTCGATTCCTTTTTAAGTAAAATAGAACCTATTGCATCCTTAGAGACTTTTGTCCCCGTGTTAATTGTTTTCGTATTAGACTTGAATCCGTTTTTAAAATATCTAATCTGATAAGTATATCCAGAAATCAATTTACTTGAGAATGATCCACTCCTATCGGTTACATAATTTTGCACTTCTTTAGTCGCCATGTTCTCGATGGCTATTTTCACATCTCCTAATCCTAATCCAGTATTTTGATCGAGTACCTGACCTATTACAGTTGGTAGACTAGATTCCAAAAGTACAGTGTACTCCTTTCCTTTCGCTCTTGAAATCTCCAAGAAATTGATTTCATAGCCCGGCTTCTCCAGACGTATTCTACAACCTGCATCAGACAATAATTGAAAAACAAATTGCCCATTAACATCTGTGAATGTTTGATCTCCACCACATGCACTTAAATCCAGCGCTACTCTAGAGATATTATTATTACTTAAAGCATCTTTCACATTGAGGATATAATTCTCATCCGGCTTTGAAGTGGAATACAGATCTTCTAAACCATTGCCTGATGGGCGGTTGGATATAAAAAATCCCTTGCTCGTTGTATTGTTAATAACAAATCCGTAGTCATCCCTTGAAGAGTTAATGGTCTTGCCCTGGTGATATACTTTTCTAAAACTATCTCCTGATCTTGCTGCTCTATATATATCAAATCCTCCAAATCCTACATTCCAATTTGAAGAAAAATATAAACTCTCATCAGCTGAAAAAGGCGAAATTTCATCTCCTGGAGTATTCACTACAGAGCCTGCATTCACTGGAAAAGACCAATCACTCCCACTATTGATACTCAAATAAATATCTTGTCCACCAAATCCATCTGCTCTATCAGAACTAAAATATAAAGTAGATCCATCGTAAGAAAGACTTGGATAGGAACAATTGAACCCTGCGTTTAAGTGGGTATACTTTTCAGGATTTACCCAAGCCCCCGTTGGTGTCACGGCTGCAAGGTATAGTTCATCGTTGAGACCAGCCTCTGGGATTTGTCTTTGACCCAAATAAGTATTTTGCTTCGTGTAGCAAACCATTTGACCATTTCCAGAAAAACTAAAATAAGAAATGTCACTTAGACTCTGACCTACCTCCATTTTTTGCACACTTCCATCTGCTAAAATCTTCTGAATAGATTTCCCTTGGCTAGAATGATTCTGCATAAAGTACACATCCGATCCAACTATGGATACCGCCATTTCTGCTTGGCTACTGTTTTGCTTCATAAACTGCACATCATATATCGGTGCGATTCTTCCCAGTAGGCTCAACTTATCCAACTGAGCTACATAGTGGTCGCTGACTTCTTTATCTATCTGTGCATATTGAATAAAAACTTTGCGTGCAGCTGGAATATTCTCTAGAGCATGTAAGGTCTTTGCGTATTGGAGTACATTTTGGCCTTTTAACGCATTACTTGTACTTGCCTTTTCAAAATAGGACTGTGCTTGCTTCATTTGATTGAGCATATAGTAGCACTCTCCGATTTTCGCCATGACATCACCATCCCCTCCTTTTCTCTCTGCAGTCTTGAGCAAATCCCTTAATTCCTTTTTGTAATCTTTGAGATTTTCAATGTTACTCCAGGACATCTGTGCTGTACCGTGAAGAGAGCAAAATGTCAATAGAACTAG
>JALZVN010000083.1 GCA_023299965.1 Saprospiraceae bacterium
GACTACAATGCATAGATATATGGGGCATTAAAAAAGAGGCTTCCAAATGAATGAAAGCCTCTTACTGTTGGGTTTAATATATTAGTGTGGATTATTCTCCTCTAAACTTCTTAAGGATGTGTTCCATTTGCTTACCAGCAGCTTCTCTTCCACCCAATCCGAATGAAAGTGCTACCGCTACGGCAACTGCACCTAGCGTCAAACCGAATGCAAGGTTCACGATATCGTTAGCGATACCCATTGTACGAAGAGCGATCGCTAAGAACAAGCCTAACGTAGCCATTCTTGTGATCATTGCTAAGAACTTATCTTGTACTGCATCGGATGCAGTGGTAGAGATCCAGTTACCGATGGCCATGATGATAAGACCAAATAAGATTCTACCAGACATTTCTAATAAGTCATTCAATAAACCAGTTATTTGACCGAATTCTAGTTGCTCAGCAGCGGCAATAACCCCTGTAAACATTAAGAAAGCAAATACTAAGTTTGAAGCTAAGCTTGACATCTTTGTATCACCAAGCATGTTAGCTATTCCCATCTTGTTAGCCATATTGTCAACACCAAGGTTGCCCAATAATTCTTTTAGAATGTTTGTGACAAATTTACCACCGAAGTAGAATACAGCAAGTATAATAGCTGCCGCGATCAACTTAGGAATAGCGTTCAACATAGTCTGTAGCATTCCTGTTAATGGCTCAGATAATGTCTTAAACCCTAATTTATCAATTGCGATGATAAGAATAGGAATGAATATAATGATAAAAACAAGCTGCTTTACAAGCTTACCAAGGTCAAAATCCTTAGTTGCAAAACCCATTTTAGTAGAGAAGCGATCTAGAGATTCACCTGCAAAACCCATAAGTTCTGATACAATCGTTGCTATCATATATCCAGCAAATCCTATGATGCCGGCAGTGATAATCTTTGGTACCGCTGATAAGAATTCAGCAACCATTCCTTTTAGAGGATCTAAAACGTCAGTAACGCCTAATTTCTCTAAAACGACCATCATTACGATAAGCATAACGATGTAGTATACCATTTTAGAGATCATTGCCTCTGGGCTAAAATTTGATTTCGTAGATTTAAATAATCTGTTGTCAAGATCTGTTTTGCTTAATAGTCTTTTGGTAAGACTACGCAATAACCTTGCAATGAACCAACCGATTATAAGAACTAAAATTACTCCAATAATAGAGTTCATGTTTCCTCCGAAGGTTCCTAAAAAGGAGTCTAAGGCTAGTTTAATTTGTTCCGTCATGTGTTTGAAGAGTTTTTATTAGTTTATTAAGAATTGTATTAAAAAAGTGTTAATTGTTATATTTCTTAGGACAGACATTTTTCGGAAAAGTAACTCATGTGCCTTGATATATTATTAATTCATGATATAAGTGTTAATAATTGTTAACGATTCAATTAGGAGTCGAATTGATTTGCATAGCATGATCTATACTCGTAAATTTAGTCAGAAGACTAGTTTTTGTGATTTTTAACATTATATACTAGGTTAGTATACACAGTTTTATAATATAGGAGAAATTGTAAATGAATATATTCAAATCTAAATATCTATATCTACCTATATTATCACTAGCCCTTTTGTGTATCCAATATTTTTTGAATAACGATGAATTTTTATTTCAAAAAACTACGAATGACAGCATAATTCTATCTTATGGTAGTCAAAAAATTAACCTTACACCTATTCAAAAGCACCTTTCTATTCCAGTCAATCAGTTGAATTGGTCAAGATTGGCTTCGCCTACCTCTTTTATCATTAATGAAAATCGAGAATCAGCCTATTATCTGCAAAAGGTGGATATTTTTGTAGAGAATGAATCCAAGCATGCTACATTCAGTACTTCTGCAATGGATCAGGAGCTTTGGGAGACGATCTATGATAAATTTGGAAATCAAGCGACACTATATATTAAAGTAACAGATGTTGAAGGTTCGCAATATGCAGCTGTACTTTCGCAAGCTCCTACAGAAGGATTGCATACGCAGCAAATAATGCTCAATTCTTTTTATGATTTTGAAAGCCTATCTATTGATAATACTACCGTTAGGAGTACATTTAATAGAAATGCACTAAGGATTCCTCTCCATACTATTCAAGATGAGAGCTTGGTTCCGCTAACTTACCTAACTAATGAAATAGCTCAATCAAACATAGAGTGTGAGATCGAATTGTCAGGAGCTACCCAAGATAATTTACACGTACTTGTAAAGTCAGGTCATGGAAACATGAGAAAAGTGTGTTTCGAAGTATCTGAAATTATGACACTAAAAACTCTCTTAGCGCATCACGTAGAGGAAACTACCATATACTTCTGTAGTGGTTCGCCGACTTCAGTAGATCGGCAACTAGGAATCTTGGTAGTCTCCGACCAAAAAAAGCTATTGGCAGTCCAGCCTACACTGCTGAACAAGCTGGTAGGTATATCAATGAATGATATTGTTTTTGACCATGTCGAATTTAGCCCGGTAGACATTGATTTTGTTTGGGGGGATATTGAGTTGAGATTGACTAAAAACAAAGAAGGGAACTATCATGCTAAAAAAAGGATAGGTAAAAGTAAATGGGATAAATCTATTCATGGATCACCAAATCTCTTGATGGGAAAAAGTCTGCATATGGATAGCCTCTCATTTGATTTCTCTATCGCCACACAAGATAAGGATACTGTAAATGAACTTCGAATAGAAAATGTCCATGCAAATGATTTTGGTAATTCTATGAAGTTGAATTTATCAGATACGCTATTATCCGCCAATAGCCATAAATCTATTATTCGATTGGATCAAATCCAAAATGATGGTATGGATAGCGCAAGCATCAGCCTTGAATTAGAAATTTATGATGATTCCCCTAAAACTAAAGAAAAGAAGTATCAGCTGCATTGGGGGGATATCGATACGACGCTCACTCAAAAAGAAAAGAAGAAACACTTTTCAGAAAGTTTGTCAATGAGCATTGATCAGTTCAATCAATTGCTTGAAAAGGAACCGGTATTGACTTCCTCGCAAAGAGGCGTGCTAGCTGCATTCAGCTATGAGTTAGTCCATAAAAGAGCACATAAAAGGCTTCAATCTAAACGCGTCAAAACAAATATAAAGAACCCTAAAGTATTCGACCAATTGATGGGAGAGTTTACATTGGATAATAAAATTCTGATAGGGGACGAGTTTGTTTTGCAAGACTTTTCGGGAGAAGAATTGCCGAAGCAAGAGCAATTGCGATTCGAGATCCTTATTGATAACGATAAGCAAGAAGAGGAATCTATTGATGATTCTAATGTCTTTCTAAACTGGGGTAGCAGTATTCTGAAAACCACTCCTTTGTTAGACAACAGTCGGAAAAATAAAATACAAGATCAAATTGTAGAGCGGAAAAATCTATGGAAAATCATTAATCAACCCGCCATGCTTAATCGCTTTGGAGTCAAAGAAGCCATTATCAATGCAGAGTGGTTTATCAATGATGACATATATACTCAGGAAAAGTGCGAAACAGAGTGGAAGGAGTGTTTTGCAAACTATATCAAAAAAGCAAAATCGGGAGATTTTGTGAGTTTGTTTCTAAGAACGAAAAATGGCAATGGGGCTATATGTCAGTTTTACCTAGACAAAATTCAAGAGGAAGATATCATTGGCTTTGGGAATACAGAGTTTGATAGTTTGTTGTTTAAATACGCGAAACAAACGTATCGAATCGAATCAAAACCAAAATATAATTATGATTTTATTTGGGGCGAGTCAGAGTTCGCTTTGGAACTCAAAGGAAATCCAAGAGTATTCGGTGGTCAGCATATGATAAATCAGAGAGACCTGGAGGATTTATTAGACAAGAAAATATCTATCATCTCTAGTGATGGTGAAGTGATCACAATCAAGCATGCCTATATGTATATCTCCAATATGAAAAATAGAAACAGACCATGGAAAGGGAAATGGATTAGCTATGATTTTGACTGTGAAAATCTTGATTGTGCCTTGCCCTTCGAGAATGTACAAGAATTGATAAAGGAATTAGAGGTAGGAGCGTATAGCCTGCGTGTTTTCGTCGACCAACATGATCAGTCGGAAGAATTTGTCAAAGTGTCTTTCATTGATTTTGTCATTGAAAATGAATCTAATGCTTGGTCGCCCAAAGAATGGGTTTCTAGCAACGTGGATACAGATATTTTTGAATTCCAATTTGTCTATCAAGAGAAAGAGAAGACGCTTGTCAAATTAGACAAACGAAATGAAAAATATCAATGGATAGTAGATAAGTACGAGAATGATCCAGCCGTGGAGATTATCAATATACCCACTTTCAAAACGATACAAAGGGCTATATATACCAAAAATGATAAAGGATCGAATAAGGGCATTCGAACCACTGAAGTACTTAGTAAAGACTACACTAATGCATATACACTCAATGATTATCATGACTTAAAGGGCGGTAAAGCAAAGTTGTTTTGGAAGGGGTATCAATCTCTATATGGTGGACAGACCTATTGCAAAGATGACTTCATTTGTGCAGATGGAGAACTACAGTTACAGATAGGTAAAGATATTGTCCCTATCCTAAGAGGGGACTTGATTGTATTGCCAGAGTCAGGTCCTGGATACAAATTTATTTTTGATGACGTGGACAGTATGGAGATCATCTCAATCCTAAAAGATATCCCACCAAAAACCAATCTATTTTTTGAGAATATTATCATACCAGATGATAAAGGAGAGCGGGTGAGACTTCCTCTAAAATTCGCTTACCATTTGGAGTAATTTGTCTTTTTAGACAAGCGGCACATTTTATTCTACCAAGAGTCATAATGCTTTCAGACTCGTGAACTTTACCTTTTACTACAAATGGTATCAAAAGTCCCAAACTACTATACTTTGAGTATAAATGCATAATTTAGCGAATTCAATATCAAGTCATGAAAAACAAAACAATATTATTCATCTTTAGCAGTCTGGCGGTGTATGTGGGACTAACCTACTTTGGAGGAGAGATCGGTAGGAAAATAATGTATCCTATAAAATTGTTTGTAACCTTTCTTCATGAATTTGGACACGCGTTTGGTGCTTTAATCACAGGAGGAGAAGTAGTTGGATTTGTGGTGAATGAAGATGGAAGTGGAGTGACTACTACGAGAGGAGGAAGCCGTGCGGTGATCATTATGGGTGGGTACATTGGCTCTGCCATTTTTGGAAATCTACTTTTTTATATAGGTGCTAGAAAAGAAAAATTTACTCAAATTACCTTATACGCTATCGCTGTATTGATGACTATCATTGCATTTGTTTGGTTCTCTTCTATGTTTACTAGTGGCTTTTTAATTGTGTTTTCTTTGGCGCTATTTGTATTGGCAAGGTTTACGAATTTAGATCAAATCATCATTATGTTTTTAGGTCTCACCAGTATTTTGTACATCATTCAAGATTTCAACGTAGGCCCTAGTTCTGATTTAGCTGCTTACGCGGACCTGTTTGTGGTGATACCTGCTTCTGTGTGGATGTATGTATGGCTCATTATAGTGGTCGTCCTTTTTATACTCAATATTAGGATGATTTTCAGTGGGGCTATGAAGTCAGATGAAATTGCTTAAAAAGAAGGTATACTATATGGATGAAGATAGAATAGTCAATAAGGAAATGCATATATAGTCGATAGTTTCTATGACGCATTTTAATAAAACAAATGAGCAAACC
>JALZVN010000084.1 GCA_023299965.1 Saprospiraceae bacterium
TCGTCAAAATATCTTAGCATCCCTTTTTTAAATACATCTGTACCTACTAAGTATTCGATCTGAGATAAGAAGACAGCTCCTTTTGAATACGCAGCTTGACCATAAGCAAAATTAGTATTGAAGTGATCCGCGTGCGTAGTCAATGGTTCTTCCACTCCACTACCGATAAGGTTCATGTATCCAGCATAAGATCTTGCATGCACAAAAGCCGCTGTTTCACCAGGAATGACTCCTTTGGAGCGCAAGTAGTTCATAACCTCATTGGAGGCGAAAGAGGTAAAGCCTTCATCCATCCAAGCGTAAAGCGCCTCATTGGTTCCTAGGTTCATCTGATACCAACTGTGCATCAATTCATGCACTGATACACCTACCAAGCTCTGGAGATTACGTTCACCCGTAATGAGGGTCGCCATAGCATATTCCATACCGCCATCTCCCCCTTGGATAAAGCTGTATTGGTCGTAAGGATAGTTACCATAGTTTTCATTGATGAAATCCATGGCTACATCCATAATGCCAGGCAAGAGCTTCCAGTTGTCTTTTGTCTTTTCGTTTTCTTGATATAGAAAGTGCAAGGTCACGCCATCCTTACGCTTCAATTTGGTATGCGTATAATCTGGATCTGCTGCCCATGAAAAGTCGTGTACTTTTGGTGCTTTGAGATGCCAAGTCTGCTTTTGTCCAGCACTATGATTTACAGTAATGCCTTCCTTTTGGTATCCATAGCCTACTTGCTCCGCATTTTGCAGATATCCTGTACCTCCAATCACATAGCTATTGTCAATGCTAATCTTCACATCGAAGTCTCCCCAGATACCGTGAAACTCTCTTCCTACATAAGGATTCGCATGCCAGCCTTGATAATCGTATTCGCACATCTTAGGATACCACTGCGTCATGGAGTAGGATATTCCTTCTTTATTGTCTCTTCCAGATCTTCTAATTTGACTAGGTACTTGCGCTTCGAAGTCCATTTCGAAAGTGGCACTTGCTCCTGGTCTGATAGGCGATGCTAAAACTACTTCCAAGATAGTCCCAACTACTTCGTAATTTACTTTCTTACCATCTTGAGTCAGACCATTTATTTTTTGGTATCCATATTCATTTGGCTTGAGCTGTGAGATTCTATCTCCTACTCTAGAGTCAGGATCTTTGATCGTTCTTGATCGTACATCCATCATACTACCAGGTTGGAATGCATTGAAATAAAGATGATAGAAAACGCGGTTTAATTCGTCAGGCGAGTTATTGGTGTAAGTCAATTTTTGCTTACCGATATATTGATGAGACTGTACGTCAAAGTCAATATCCATTTCGTAGTTCACAGCTTGCTGCCAACGCTGCGCTTCCAGGCTTGTAAATGCTAGCAAACAGGTTAATGCTAGTAAAGCAGATTTTATTTTAAACATGTATGGTCTGATTTTTCCTTGCGAATTTAATAAAAGTATTGTCTTTTAAATCATGTAAATCAAGTCATGATTGTCTATCCATGCGTTTTAACTTGAATTTAACCTCTTGAGGGTTTTCCTTGAAATTTTTTTTATTAAAAAAATCGTGAGTAAATACCTCATATTCAACACTTTATTAATATTCATTCATTTTTATTCATCCAACAATGATTATCAATGCATATGTGTACGGTATTTGCATTATACCTAATACTAATGAAAACGACTATCAAAATATTTTGCGTAATGGCTTCTTTCACCATGTTCTCTTTGAGTACAGTGGGTCTAGAAATGGAGGATAGCAACATCGAGTGCCCAATCGATGAAAGGGAACAAGACTTAGCCATAGAGGCTTAAGTCTGCCTATAGTTCCACTAGTAAATACCTATATTTTTCTTCTCCGTTTATGTGATTTCCAATTTGGATGTATTCGACGCTTATTATCTGTCGTACTGCTCTATTCAAAAGGAGTCCATATCTGGTCATAAAGGTCTGTACTATCTATTGGTTTTATCCCTATAAAACTAAAGGGTACCTCTATTAAATACTAAGACCCCCTACATTCTTCACTATAACAATATGTGGACGATCAAGCAGTTGGAAGCTGAGTAAAGGATGGTAAGGGCAGCCCCCTTTCGGGCTGGTCACGACTGGAGTGTAACGGAAGGTCGGGACGGGAGTGAACACGGACTCCTGCACAGCCTGACCCTGTCGTCCAATGTGTTCACCGTCATTAGACGGTGAACACATTGGACGACAGGGATACTCCCAAAAAAAAGCCTAAATATGCCCGTCCAAGAGAAGATACTTGGTCTAATACTTTGACATTTTGTCAGGTTTTTATCAATTTTGACCTAACTTGTGAAGCGAAAGAGGGCACTCAAGCAAACCCTTGATAAAGAATAGAATATGTATAATGATAATCCTACTATTAATAATCTGAATGTTAAATCTGTTGACGAAAGCCGACAGGGAGAGGCTTTGGAATTAGCGCAAAAGCCTGTGGAAGGTGGCAAGAAATTCTATATCGAAAGCTATGGATGTGCGATGAATTTCTCAGATTCTGAAATCGTGGCGAGTATTTTGTCGAAAGAGGGCTACAGCTCGACCAGAGAATTTAAAGAGGCTGACTTGATCCTGATCAA